>NZ_JBSFDA010000055.1:0-58206 GCF_053593675.1 Streptomyces sp. NPDC002156
GATCTTCTAGCCCGTCCGGCGTTTGAGGACGAGGCCGTTCAGGCCGACAGCGGGGGTCTGGGGGCGCAGCCCCCAGGGATGGGTATGGGTAGGGGCGGCGGGGGCGAGAAACCTGACCCGCACCCGGGTTCCAGCGCACTGAAACCACAGTGAAACCGAGCTGAATGCGCCCTGCCGCAATCTCCTCGGCATGACCTCGACGACATCGCACTCACCCGCCATCGCGGCCCAGGGGCTGCGCAAGGCCTACGGGGACAAGACCGTCCTCGACGGCATCGACCTGTCCGTGCCCGCCGGCACCGTCTTCTCCCTGCTCGGCCCGAACGGCGCAGGCAAGACCACCGCCGTAAAGATCCTCTCCACCCTCATCACCGCCGACGCCGGCGACCTGCACGTCGGCGGCCACGACCTCGCCACCCACCCACACGCGGTCCGCGCCGCGATCGGCGTCACCGGACAGTTCTCCGCCGTGGACGGCCTGATCACCGGCGAGGAGAACATGCTCCTCATGGCCGACCTGCACCACCTGCCCAAGCAGGAGGGCCGGAAGGCCGCCGCCGAACTGCTGGAGCGCTTCGATCTGACGGAGGCCGCGGCCAAGCCCGCCTCCACCTACTCCGGCGGCATGAAGCGCCGCCTCGACCTCGCCATGACCCTCGTCGGCAACCCCCGGATCATCTTCCTCGACGAACCCACCACCGGCCTCGACCCCCGCTCCCGCCACAACATGTGGCAGATCATCCGCGGACTGGTCGCCGACGGCGTCACCGTCTTCCTCACCACCCAGTACCTCGAAGAAGCCGACGAACTCGCCGACCGCATCGCCGTGTTGAACGACGGCAAGATCGCCGCAGAGGGCACCGCGGAGGAACTGAAGCGGCTCATCCCCGGCGGGCATGTCCGCCTCCGCTTCACCGACCCCGACGCCTACCGCTCCGCCGCAGCCGCCCTGCGCGAAGTCACCCGCGACGACGAGGCACTCGCCCTCCAGATCCCGAGCGACGGCAGCCAGCGCGAGCTGCGCTCCATCCTCGACTGGCTCGACACCGCCGGGGTCGAGGCGGACGAACTGACCGTGCACACCCCGGACCTGGACGACGTGTTCTTCGCCCTGACCGGTCCCACCGCCCACTCCACCAAGGAGAACGTCCGATGAGCAGTGCCTTCGCCCTCGCCGTGCGCGACTCGAACACGATGCTGCGCCGCAACCTGCTGCACGCCCTCCGCTACCCGTCGATGACCCTGAACCTGCTGCTCACGCCGATCATGCTGCTCCTGCTCTTCGTCTACGTCTTCGGCGACGTGATGAGCGCGGGCATCGGCGGCAGCGGCGCCGACCGTTCCGACTACATCGCCTACATCGTCCCGGGCCTGCTGATGATGACCATCGGCTCCACCGTGATCGGGGCCGCGATCGCCGTCTCCATGGACATGACCCAGGGCCTCATCGCCCGCTTCCGCACGATGGCCATCTACCGGGGCTCTCTGCTCGTCGGGCACGTCGTGGGCAGCGTGCTGCAGATCATGGCCAGCCTGGTCCTGGTCAGTGCCGTCGCCGTGGCCATGGGGTTCCGCTCCACGGACGCCACGCTCCTGGAATGGATCGCGGCGGTGGGACTGCTCGCCCTGTTCTCCCTCGCCCTCACCTGGATCGCGGTCGGCATGGGCATGGCCAGCCCGAACCCCGAGGCGGCCAGCAACATGGCGATGCCGCTGATCCTCCTCCCGCTGATCTCCAGCGCCTTCATCCCGTCCGACACCATGCCGGGCTGGTTCCAGCCGATCGCCGAGTACCAGCCCTTCACCCCGGCCATCGAGACCCTGCGCGGTCTGCTCCTCGGCACCGAGATCGGCAACAACGGCTGGCTCGCGATCGCCTGGTGCGTCGGCCTGTCCGTCCTCGGCTACCGCTGGTCGACGGCACAGTTCAACCGCGACCCGAAGTAACCGTCATGACAGCGCGGGCAGCCTCCCGCAACTCGTCCCGCCCCAGGGCGGCGTACTCCGACACCGCGTCGGCGTACGCCGCCCCGTCGGCGTTCTCGGCCGCCCGCCGGGCCCGGTCCGCCGACATCGTCGGCTGGTAGTCGCGCAGCACCCCCAGCCGTTCGGCCAGCGCGATCATCCGTACGGCGGAGGGGTCGCCGTACGCGAGATCCGCCATGCCGAGGGCGTGCAACACCGTTCCGTACAGGGGCAGTTCCATGGGTGCGGGGGACGGGCCGGAGAGCAGTGTCCGCAGGCCCTGTCGCAGCCGGTGGACCAGTTCCGCGACGGGTTCGAGGCGGCCGACGTGCGCGTGCGCCGTCACCGCCGCCGACTGGATCTGCAGCACCCACCGGTCGAGGAAGGGATCGCCGTCGTACAGCGGACCTGCCTCGGCCATGCCCTCCACGGCGCTGCGCCACAGGCCGAGCCCGACCTCCGTCAGCCCGCGGGCGAGCGCGATCTCGGCGCGCCCGCCGAGGCCCGGACTGTGGAAGTCGTCCTGCTGCGGGGGCTGGTGACCCTCCGTCAGCCGCAGCCAGTACTCGGCCTCGTCGGGGTCGCCGCGCTGCAGACAGGCGAGGACGAGGCCGCTGCGGACGCCGATGGAGTCCTGCTCGTCGCCGAGCCGCGGCAGTGCGTCGAGCGCCGCCTTGAGATGCTCGTACGCGGCCTCGCCCTGCTCCGTCTTCAGGCACAGCTCGCCCAGCCGGGCATGGCCCAGGACCTGGAGGAACGGATTGTCGGCCGGTGCCAGTGCGGCGATGATCCGGCGGGCCGAGGCGAGCGCGCGGTCGATGTCGTGCTCCGACTCCCAGACGTACGTGGCGACGCACTCGGCGATGCCCGCCAGCAGCGGCTGCTCGCTGGCGCAGAGCCCGCGCAGTACGTCGTAGTCCGGAGGCCGCATGTCGGGGACCGCGCCCAGCACGATCGCGATGGCGCGCACCAGGGTGTCCGGCGGGGCCGGGGGCAGCCGCCGGAGGGTGACGAGGTGGCGTTCGGCGCGCGGGCCGTAGCCCATGAACAGGCTCGCCGTGCACAACACGGCGGCGGCGCGGGCGACTTCGACGTACTCGGGCTCGGGGCGGTAGTGCGACAGTGGCGGGCCGGTGTCCGCGGCGAGGGCGGTGAGGCGGGGGTAGTTGGAACCCGTGGACCACAGCGCGGCGAGGACCGCGGTGAGGGCGGCGATGGCGGCGCCGTCCGTACGGGCCAGGGCGTGCCGCAGGGCCGCCACGAGGTTGTCCTGCTCGGCCCTGACCTGCTCCCAGGCGGTCAGGGGCCCCGAGCCGAAGAACCAGTCGTGGTACGTGACCCCGAAGTCCCGTGCCCAGGCGAGGAATTGGCCGACGGCGGCCGCGTCCTCGCCCGCCTCCGTGCGCCGGGCCGCGCTGAACTCCCGTACGGTCTCCAGCATTCGGAAGCGCACACCGGCCGGGGTCTCGGCGACGGTGAGCAGCGACTGACCGGCCAGTTGCTCCAGCAGCGGCAGCGCGTCGTCGCCGAGGACGTGCTCGGCCGCCTCGCCGGAGAAGCCGCCGGGAAAGACGGACAGGGTACGAAGAGCCGCCCTGGCCTCCTCGTCGAGGAGGTTCCAGCTCCAGTCCACGACCGCGTGCAGCGTGCGGTGGCGCTCCGGCGCGTCCCTGGCCCCGCCGCGCAGCAGCGCGAACCGGTCGCCGAGGCGGCGGGCTATCTCCGGCACCGACAGCACCCGTACGCGCGCGGCGGCCAGCTCCACGGCGAGCGGCAGCCCGTCGAGGTGCCGGCAGAGCCCGGCCACCGCGTCCGGCGGCAGCTCCACACCGGGCCGGGCGGCCCGCGCGCGCTGGGTGAACAGTTCGACGGAGGTGGCGAGTTGGAGTTCGGGCAGCGCGTACACGGCCTCGGACGTCAGCCCGAGGGGCGCGCGGCTGGTGACGAGCACCCGCAGCTCGCGGGAGGACGAAACGAGGGCGTGTACGAGGCTCGCGGCACCGGCGACGACCTGCTCGCAGTTGTCGAGGACCAGCAGGGCGGGCCCGGTGCCGAGCACGCCGAGGATGCCGGGTACCGGGTCGTGGCCGCCCATGGCGCCGGGCCGCTTCTCACCCGCGCCGAGCGCGGAGGCCACCTCCGCGCCCACTTCCTCGTCGGTGGTGACACCGGCGAGCGCCACGAAGTGGACGACCCGGTGCTCGGCCCGGCGGCTGACGGCGTGCGCGAGCCGGGTCTTGCCGAGGCCACCTGGCCCGGCGACGGTGACGGCTCGCGAGTCGCGCAGCAGCCGCTCCACCTCGGCGATGTCGTCGTCCCGCCCGAGGAGCGGATTGGGCTCGTGCGGCACCCCGTGCCGGACCACGGGCGCCTCACCCCGCAACAACTCCCGCTGTACGGCCTTGATTCGGTCCCCCGGATCCGTACCGAGCGTGTCGCGCAACTCGCGGCGGTACGCCTCGTACCGGGTCAGCGCGGCGGACGGCCCGGCCGTCGCGGCCTCGCCGCGCAGCAGCTCGGCGAGCACCTCCTCGTCGTGCGGATGCCCGGCGGTTACGGCGGCCAGCGGCCCGGCGGCCTCCGAGTGCCGCCCGAGTCGGCCGAGCGCGAGGGCCCGGGCGCGGACGAGGGCGCGGTGGACGGGGGCGCGCTCGGCGCGCAGGGCGGCCACGGGGTCGTCGTCCCCGTGATCGGGATCAGGGGTGCCCTCCCACAGGGCGAGCCCGGCCTCGGCGGCGGCCAGGGATCCGGCGTGGTCCCCGGCCCGGGCCCGGTCCGCACTGGCGGCGGCGTGCAGGAGCAGGGCGGAGCTGTCGACCTGTTCCTCGGCGAGGGCGAGCCGGTATCCGGTCGGCGTGCTGGCGAGGAGGTCGGCGCCGAGCTGGGCCCGCGCGCGGGACACGAGCACCTGGAGCGCCTTGCCGGGCCGCTCCGGCAGCTCGTCCGGCCACAGCCCCGCGACCAGCCGCTCGGTGCTGCAGCCGGTGCGCGGGTCGCCCGCGAGAAGGGCGAGCAGGGCGCGCAGCCGGGGCGCGGTGACCTCCTGCCCGCGATAGGCGACGCGCGGGAGCAGGGTCAGGGCGGTGCTCATCGGGTTCCTCCGTGGATACTCCGCCCTTCAGGGCGGAGAGGAAACGGACTCTTGCGGAGCAGGGCAACGGGCTGGGATTCGCCGTCAGGGCGGATCCCGGTGCCCCGACCAGCAGATTTGATCTTTACACAGCAACTAGCTAGTTTGTGAGCATGGCCACGAACCAGGTGAGGCGGGCGTTCAAGTACCGCTTCTATCCGACCGATGCGCAGGCAGCC
This sequence comes from Streptomyces sp. NPDC002156, assembly GCF_053593675.1. Lineage (NCBI taxonomy): Bacteria > Bacillati > Actinomycetota > Actinomycetes > Kitasatosporales > Streptomycetaceae > Streptomyces > Streptomyces sp. NPDC002156. The sequence goes on from NZ_JBSFDA010000055.1 coordinate 5,275, forward strand.
GAGCTGTCGCGCACGTTCGGCTGCGTCCGCAAGGTCTACAACCTGGCGCTCGCCGCCCGTACGGAGGCATGGGCGCGACAGGAGCGGATCAACTACAACGCCACCTCCGCCATGCTGACGGTGTGGAAGAAAACCGAGGAACTGGCGTTCCTCAACGACGTGTCGTCGGTGCCCTTGCAGCAGACGCTGCGGCACTTGCAGACCGCGTTCACCAACTTCTTCGGCAAGCGGTCGAAGTACCCGCGCTTCAAGTCGCGGAAGAAGTCGCGGAAGTCGGCGGAGTACACCACCAGCGGTTTCCGCTTCCGTGACGACAGGCTGACCCTGGCGAAGATGACCGAACCGCTTGACATTGTGTGGTCCCGGCCGCTCCCCGAGGGAGCGAAGCCCTCCACGGTGACCGTCTCCCAGGATGCGGCGGGACGCTGGTTCGTCTCGATGCTGTGTGAGGACGCGTCCGTCAAGCCGCTCCCCCAAACCGATACAGCCGTCGGTATCGACGTGGGCCTGGAGCACCTTCTGACCCTCTCCACCGGAGAGAAGATCGCCAACCCCCGGCATGAGCGAAAGGACCGAGCCCGGCTGGCGAAGGCCCAGCGAAACCTTGCCAAGAAGGCCAAGGGCTCCGCGAACCAGGCCAAAGCCCGGCGCAAGGTCGCCAAGATCCACGCCCGCATCGCAGACCGTCGCCGCGACGGTCTCGACAAGCTGACCACCCGACTCGTGCGTGAGAACCAAACGCTCGTGATCGAGGATCTGACCGTCCGCAACATGGTCAGGAACCGGAAACTCGCCCGCGCCATCAGCGACGCGGCGTGGTCGGAGTTCCGTTCCATGCTGGAGTACAAAGCCCAGTGGTACGGGCGGGAAGTGATCGCGGTGGATCGCTTCTTCCCCTCGTCCAGACTCTGCTCCCGCTGCGGCGCCTTGCGGGACAAGATGCCGCTCGGTGTCCGCACCTGGACGTGTGGCAACTGTGGGACCACCCACGACCGGGACGTGAACGCGGCGATGAACCTTCTGGCGGCCGGACGGGCCGTTGCAGCCTGCGGAGCTGGTGTAAGACCTCAACGGAGAACTCCGGGCGGGCAGTCGGCGACGAAACAGGAAGTCTCACGGCGCGAGCCGTAAGAATCCCCCTCGTTTACGAGGGGGAGCGTCAACCGTGCAGATTAGCCAAGGGGGCGGGCGCGGGGACTCCTCCTGAGGGCCGAACTCCCGTTGCGGGGGCGGCAGTCGCGTCCCGTGCGGCCGGCTCGTCGGCCCGGGTTCTGTGTGGCCCGGCTCGGCTGGTCGGCCCAGGTTCCATGTCGCCGGCCCCGCTCTTCGGCGCCGCCTTCTCCCTGCTGGGCGCCGCCCTCGCCCGAGTCCGCGGTCGCGCCGGGAACAGGCGGTCCGGTCGATGCGGTTGCACCGACCGAGGGGCCGGCGCCATAGGGGGCGGGGGCGCGGAGACCGTAAGGTCGTCCGCCCCACCCGGATCCGGCCCCCGGGATCGCGGTACGCCCGCCGCGCTCCTTGCACCGGGACGGACGTACTTCTGCAGGAGGACTGTTTTCATGACTGACCGGCCCTTGACGCTCATGGCAGTGCACGCCCACCCCGACGACGAGGCCACCGGAACCGGAGGGGTCCTCGCGCGGTACGCGGCGGAAGGCATCCGCACGGTTCTCGTGACCTGTACCGACGGCGGTTGCGGTGACGGACCGGGCGGCGTCAAGCCAGGTGACCCCGGGCATGATCCGGCGGCGATCGCCTTGTTGCGCCGCCAGGAACTCGAGGCGAGCCGTGACGTCCTGAAGATCAGCGATCTGGAGCTGCTGGGCTATGCCGACTCCGGGATGATGGGCTGGCCGAGCAACGACGCCCCCGGATCCTTCTGGCAGACGCCCGTGGCGGAAGGCGCGGCCCGGCTCGCGGAACTCATGCGGCACTACCGGCCCGATGTGGTCGTCACCTACGACGAGAACGGCTTCTACGGCCACCCCGACCACATCCAGGCCCACCGCATCACGATGGCGGCGCTGGAGATGACCGCACTGGAGAAGACCCCGCTGACGCCGAAGGTGTACTGGACGACGATGCCCCGCTCGCTGATGCAGCGGTTCGGCGAGGTCATGCGCGAGTTCGACGAGGACATGCCGGAGCCGGACCCCGCCGAGGCCGCCGCGATGGCCGAGATCGGCCTCCCCGACGACGAGATCACCACCTGGGTGGACACCGTCGCGTTCAGCGGTCAGAAGTTCGACGCGCTGGCCGCGCACGCCAGCCAGGGCGAGAACATCTTCTTCCTCAAGATGGGCAAGGAGAGGTTCGGCGAGTTGATGGGCGTGGAGACCTTCGTACGGGTCCAGGACACCACTGGCTCGGCGATACCCGAGAACGACCTCTTCGCCGGACTGCGCTGATCGGCCGAGGCGTGCCCGTGTGCGGCGACTACGGCTACGCGTGTCCGCTGAACAGGCCGACCAGGCTGTGGGGAGCGTTGTCGCCGTAGAGCACCTCGTGGATCCGGGTGCCTTCGGTGGCGGCTTCGGCGCTGCGGGGGAACATGGCCTGCTCGTACTCGGCGAGGGCGGTCTCGATGTCGTCGGGGTGGGCGGCGATGAGCTTGCCGAGTTCGGCGCCGTCGTACATGGCCAGGTTGGCGCCCTCGCCGGCCGGGATCGAGACGTGGGCGGCGTCGCCGAGCAGGGTCACACCCGGCACCCGGTCCCAGCGGTGTCCGACGGGCAGGACGTTGAGGGGGCGCCAGACCGGTGCGGTCTCGCCGTCGGTGATCAGCGCGGTGAGTTCCGGCGCCCAGCCATCGAACTCCTGTGCGATCCGGGCCCGCGCGGCGGCGGGGTCGGTGAAGTCGATCCCGGCGAACCACTCCTGCGGCCTGGAGAGCATCACGTACGAGTGGATGGTCCCGCCGCGCTCGCGGTGGGCCCCGATGCCCTGCCCCGGCACGGGCGCGAACAGTGATCCGCCGCCGACCGCCTTCGCGCCGGCGGGGTGCCGGGTGTCGGCGTCGAACAGGTAGGTCTCGACGTACGACATCCCGAGGTACGAGGGTGCCACGTCGGAGAGCAGCGGCCGGACCCGGGACCAGGCGCCGTCCGCGCCGACGAGCAGGGCGGTGTCGAGGGTGGTCCCGTCGGCGAAGGTCACCTGGTGGCGGCCGTCGGGCAGGGTCTGGGCACCGCTGACCTTGTGCCCCCACCGGACGGTGCCGGCCGGGAGCGAGTCGAGCAGCAGCTGCCGCAGCTCGCCGCGCTGCACCTCGGGACGGCCACCCGTACCGTCGTCGGCGTCCTCGAACAGGATGGTCCCGTCCCGGCCGAGGATCCGTGAGGCCTGGCGGCCCTCCAGGATGAGCCCGCGGAACCCGTCGAACAGCCCGGCGGCCTTGAGGGCGAGCTGCCCGTCGTGCTCGTGGATGTCGAGCAGCCCACCCTGAGCGCGGGCGGTCGGGGACGCCTCGGCCTCGTAGACGGTGGCAGGTATGCCGTTGACGTGGAGGACGCGGGCGAGGGTCAGGCCGCCGAGTCCGGCGCCGATGATCGTGACGTGGGGGGTGGGGGTTGTGGTGGTGGTCATGGTGGCTCCTGATGGCGGGGTGGGCGCGGAATCTATGGAACGGCGTTCCATGGATTGACACCAGCCTGGAACGCCGTTCCAGAGATGTCAAGCTGGAACGCCGTTCCATGGGTGTGTCAGGATGGCCACATGGCTGAGAGCAGGACGCGTCGTTCGGAGCGGCGGAGGGAGCCGCTCTCCCGGGAGCGCATCGTCGAGGCGGCGATCGAGCTTCTCGACGCGGAGGGCGAGGCCGGACTCACGTTCCGCGCACTGGCCCGGCGGCTCTCCACGGGGCCGGGTGCGATCTACTGGCACGTCACGGGCAGGGACGAGTTGCTGGGTGCCGCCACCGACGCGGTCGTCACCGACACCATGGCCGCCGTCGTCACCGCCGGTGCGACCCCGCAGGAGGCGGTACGTGCCCTCGCGCTCGGCGTGTTCGACGCGATCGACGCCCACCCGTGGATCGGCACGCAACTCGCCCGCGCCCCGGCGCAGACACCGCTGCTGCGGGTCTTCGAGCACCTCGGGCGCCAGGTCCAGGCGCTCGGGGTGCCCCACGCGGCCCAGTTCACGGCCGCGTCCACGCTGCTGAACTACGTCCTCGGTGTGGGCGGCCAGAACGCGGCCAACGCCCGCGACCACCAGCCGGGCACGACCCGCGAGGAGTTCCTGGCGGGGGTCTCGGCGACGTGGGCGAACCTGGACTCCGAGGAGTACGCGTTCACCCGGAACGTCGCGGAACAACTACGGGATCACGACGACCGGGAGGAGTTCGTGGCGGGGATCGATCTGATCGTGGCGGGGATCACTGCGCGGTCGTGAACTCCCGCCAGGCGGTGGGAGAGAGGTGGAGTATGGGAGCGTCGGACGGGGTCTTGGAATCCCGGACGGCGACGACTCCGGGGTGGTTGTGGGCGACTTCGACGCATTCGCCTCCGGCGTTGCTGTAGCTGGACTTGACGAAGTCGAACTCGGGCATGGGTCAGATCTCCTGGCGGATGGTGTCGATCAGTTGGACCGAGTCGCGCGGTGCGAGGCTCAGTCGCGCCGTACGTTCGAAGAACCCGCTGTACGCGGTGCTCTCGGTCTCGTTTTCCACCCACACAGTAGAGGCGATGGCATCGGCGTGGACCACGTCCACGGCCTCGGTCTCGGCGAACGAGATGATGGTGAACGGGCCTGAAATGCAAGGGTGTCCGCCCGCGCGGAAGGGCAGTACCTGTACGCGTACGTTGGGCAGCTCGGCGACCTCCAGCAGGCGTTCCAGCTGAGCGCGCATGGTGTCGGGCCCGCCGATCAGCTGTCGCAGCGCCGCTTCCCAGATGACGGCGTACAGCTGAAGTGGGCGTTCGTCGTGCAGGCGGGCCTGGCGGCGCATCCGGATGTCGACCAGGCGCTCGATCTCGTCCGGGTCCTCCCACACCCCCACACCTTCGGTGACGGTCACTGAGCGCGCGTACTCGGCAGTCTGGAACAGGCCGGGAACCAGGGAGAGTTGCCAAGTCCGTACGCGGCTCGCCGCGTCCTCCAGCGCGATGTACTCGGAGAGGGAGCCCGGGTGGGGCGATTCCTGCCACCATCCCTTGGCTTTGCGGCGCTCGCGGTCCAGCCGGGCCAGGTTCAGCAGCCGCGCCAGGGCTTTGGGGTCGCTCAAGCCGTACGACTCGCACAGCACGCGGATGTCGGGGTCCCGCATCGGCACCCAGCCGCGTTCCATCTTCACGATCTTCGAGTTGGTCGCGTTGATGACCTCGGCGGCCTGCTGCTGGGTCTTTCCCGAGGCATCGCGCAGTCGCAGGAGTTCGGCACCGAGCTTGCGGCCCAGGACAGTTGAGGTGCGATTGCCCAGTTCTGAGGTACGAGTCACGGATCAAGTGTTGCGTGTGGAAGCCTTCCCGTCACTCGATGGAGACAATTTTCTCCGAGTACCTTGCATCCGAGACTCTGCACTCCCTACCTTCGGTACTCAACCGCTCACCCCACGCACTCGGAGGTACCCCCATGTCCGACCCCTTCCTCCACGAAGACCGCCTCGACTACACCCCCGTCCCCCGCAGCGTCCCCCTCGCCCGCACCCGTACCGCGCGACTCGTCGTCGAGTGGGGGCACCCGGGGCTGGCCGGTGATGTCGCCCTCGTCGTCAGCGAGTTGATGACCAACGCGCTGCTCCACGGCAGCCTCCGGGGACGCCTCATCCGCGTACGACTGACCCTCACCGGCGCCGCCCTGCGCGTCGAGGTGAGTGATCCGCGTGCCGAGCGGGTGCCGTGTCCTCGTGAGGTGAGCGGGGAGGACCAGTTCGGGCGGGGGTTGTTGCTGGTGGGGGCGTTGGCGGAGCGGTGGGGGGTGGGGCCGCGGGAGGGGGTGGGGAAGACGGTGTGGGCGGAGTGGGGGCTCGTCGGCACCCCGTGTGATGCGGTTCCGCTCATCGGAGCCGAGAAGTGACGGGAATGGCGTTAGCGTGGGCACGTGCCGGAACGCGGCTCGACGAGTGGAAGGGGCGGCCGATGACCATGCCGTACGCGGACGGGGACGGTCCGCTCATCCCCCGGCCCGAGCTGACGCTGCCCGACCTGCGGCAGGCCGTGGCCACCGTCGCTCCCTCCCGGTTGCCAGAGTTCTTCGAGGACTTGCAGAAGGCCTTCGTACGCGCCGGGGATGAGGACAGCGTCGTACCGATCCGCATGTTCTACCGGCAGTGGGGCGTCGTCGTGGAGATCGAGAGACACCCCGAGACCGCGCGCCGACTGCACGCCGCCGAGCAGGCGATCAGCAGCGCCGACCCTGACGTACGGGAGCGGGCGATCCAGGAGGCCGGCGAGATCGTACAGGCGGCTCACCGTGAGGTCGCCGGTGGCTGACTGGCACTGGGAGCTGTTCCAGGACGACCTGCTGGACGGACTCCCGGAGGTGGCACGCGCCGAGACGGACCGGCTGGCCAACGAGATCGCCGTACGCGAGTCCATGGTCTTTCTGGAGGGGGCGGCATACACCGGTCCGGGGCCCGGCATGCGGACCGAGAGCCGGGGGCTGCTCATGCTCACGTACCTGACGGACATCCGTGGTGAGCGGATCGTGGTCGTGCAGGTGGGCTGGTTCGGTTGATGCCAGGCCGGCAGGGGCGAGGACCGAGCGGATCGAGGCGATGGACGTGGCAGCGGTGGTGTCCGGCGCGGAGCCGTTGGTCTGGCTGCTGGCCGGGCTGACCGGATCGGGGAAGACCACCTACGCGAAGCGGTGGCTGGAGCCCGGTGGCGCCGTGCGGCTTTCGGTGGACGAGTTGGTGCACGCCCGACACGGCCGGTACGGCGTGGACTATCCGGAACGGGACTACTTCTCCTTGGAGGCCCCGGTGGTCGCCGAGGTCCGTGAACGCCTCGTGGAGCTGGTTGCCGCTGGCCGGGACGTCGTGCTGGACCACGGACTCTGGCTGCGATCAGCCCGCCAGGAGTGGAAGAAACTCGCCGAAGAGGCGGGTGGCCGGTGGCGTCTGCTGTATTTCCCTGTTGATCGGGATGAGCTGCTGCGGCGCCTTGAGGAGCGCAACCGGCGCGCGGACGGCAACGCATTGTTGGTCACCCCCGGTGCGCTGGAGGACTTTTTCGCCCGGTTCGAACCTCCTGTGGGCGAGGGCCAAGAGGTCATCCAGTCCGCGATGTTGGGTGGTTCAGCGCTCTGATTCCTTTGCTGGGGCAAGAGGTAGCGTGCGTTCATGACGTGGCGGCGACCGACGTATCGGACGGTGGACAAGGAGCGGATCGACGGGGCTTGGTGTCATGTCTGGCGGCGGCATCGGCAGGAGGCTCCCTGGTTCGTGGACGATCTGGTCGTCTTTGCCGACGGTGCGATCGAGTGCGGCGGGCGGACCGACCTGGCCGGGTTGGAGAAGCTGCTGACATCCGGAACGCTCTCGCCGACCAAGCCTGAGGCCTCGCCGGTCGCCGCTGAACCGTCCAAGTGGCTCTCCCGGCGTGGTGAACCGCTGACTCCTGAAGGGTTCCTCGGGGAAGTCGCTGACCTCATCGAGGAGTTGAGTGGCCGTCCAACCGCCGGAGAACGTTGTTGGGAGGCTGTCCGGCGGTATCAGCTCAGTCCGACCGAACATCACCGAGCCCTGCTGAGGGACGCGTATCTGGCAGTGCCGCCACACCGTCGCATCTATGTTCTGGGCGACATGGATCGCCAGGACCGTCCCCTGCGGATTCTGCTCACCGATATCGGTGAGCCGGTCGACGGGGACGGGCCCGTGGTGACGGAGGACATGCATCGGTCCGCCGTGGACCACTTCGACCGCAGGGACGCGGGAGTTGCCCGGGAGCGGGAGAAACGTGCCGTGCGGTACGCGGACGATCCGGTCGGGGGCACGGGGGTCGCTGTCATCTCGTACGAGACCGTTTATCCGCGCGGCTGGCCCGAAGAGCTGGGGCTGTTCGTCCTGCGCAACGAGTTCCCGGTGTCCGTCGAATTCGCCGGTGAGACCTATTCCTCTGTGCTCCACGGGTACTGGTCCCTGTCTGCGGCCGACGCCTCCGATCGAAGGCGGATAGCGGATGCGCCGACGGCCCGGGAGGCGCATGACCTGGGAGGACGGGCACCTCGGCGAGCGGACTGGTCCCGTGTGCGGCTCGTCGTCATGACCGGTCTGCTGAGGGCGAAGTTCACCCAGCACGCCGAACTCGCCGAGATCCTCATCTCCACCGGCGACGCCACCATCAGCTACACCGGGCTGTCGGACTCCCCCTTCTGGCGAGACGCCCCGGACCATCGCGGACGGAACTGGACGGGCCGGCTGCTGGAGTTGACCCGGTCCGAACTCGTCGCGCAGCGGTCCCTCGCCGGGTGACGGTTCCGATGCCGCCAGCGCTGTCGCGCCCGGTCAGCTCAGCCGGCCGGTGGCGGATCGACTTCGCCGCCGACGCCTGAGCGTCCCGCGGGAACTCTGCGGGCCTATGAGGCGGCCACGACCGAGGACGAGTGAGAATGGCCGCGACCTGGAGTCGGAGCTTTCGCCCTACGCGGACATGGCACGGCGCGGTCGTCCGCTGCCGCCCCCGGTGGCAGCGCCTCCCGCCCAGCCGACCGACCTCACTCCGAGCAGCTCGTCGCGGAACCGTCCGCCGTGGCAGTGATGGCGACGCGGTAGCCGGCCCCGGAGTCGAATTCGGGACCGGTCTCGGTCTCCTCCGCGTCGAGGATCTCCTCGGTCAGGAAGTAGACGTCCAGCATCTTCGTGTCGTCCGCCTCGCCGAGCGTGAAGCACAGGCTCGTCGGGCGGTCCGTCCTCGCGGACCGGCGGGTCGACAGGGACGGTTTCCAGCCCTCGCGTTCCGCTGCCGCCCGGTAGTGCCGGGTCACGTCGGCCCTGTCGCCGTCGCCGGGGAAGACGTAGGTCCGGTCGGCGTACAGCCAGGCCTGGCCGCTGTCCTCCCAGCAGCCGGACTCGGGATCCTCGAAGCCCTGGGGGACGACTGCCCCTTGGGGGAGCGAGTCGAGAACCCCGTACGACTTCAGCTCGTCGACCCTGCTCTCGGTGCCCTCGCAGGCCGAGGCGGACACGGCGTCCGACAGGGTCTGGCAGCCGGTGAGTGCTCCGGTCGTCAACGCGGCCGTCAGCAGGGGAGTGACGAACCAGTTGGTTGGCTTGCGAGGTGTCACGCCGACTCCTGTGGTTGAAATTGTGACAGCGCCCTGAGCCGGTATTCCTTCGGTGAGACGCCGTACGCCGTGCGGAACGCTCGGGTGAAGTCGGCCGGGCGGGGGAAGTTCCAGCGGGCCGCGATGACGTGGATCGGAGTGGTGCGGAGGGCCGGGTTGGACAGGTCCCGGCGTACGCCCTCCAAGCGCTGGCCGCGTATCCACGCCGCTACCGTTTCGCCCTGTGTCTGCTGTTGCCGGAAGACGCGGTGCAGATAGCTCAGCGAGATGTTGTGGGCCGCCGCTATCGCGGTCGGGGTCAACTCCGGGTCGTGCAGGTTCTGTTGGACGAACGCGCGGATACGTTCCGTCAGGGCCTGTTGGCGGGTCTCCGGGGGCAAGGCGGCCTCTGCGTCCAGGAGTTGGGCGAGCCAGGCGGCCAGGAGGTCCTGTACGACCCTGCCCAGGCGGGGCGCGTCGGCGGGCTGGAGGGTGTCGGCCTGGCGGTGCAGGCCGGTGAGGTGGTCGGAGAGCAGAGCACCGATTCCCTCGTGGCCCGACAGGCGCCGGTTCAGCAACTCCCGTACCCGGTGCGGAGGGAGGGGCAGCAGGGCTTTCGGGATGTCCAGGCCTATGCCTCTGACGACCCTGCGTTCGCGGTCGTCCGCCGGGCGGAAGTCGTACGGGCGTGAGCTGTCGACGATGTGCAGGTCGCCGGGGGCGAACCCTGTGGTCCGGTCCGCGTGGTCGAGGGCCATTCCTTCGTCCAGCATCAGCGTCAGGTGGTACAGCTCCTGGTCGCCCTGGCGCACCATGCGCGTGCTTCGCCGGAACCTTGTCGGCAGGAACGACACCTTCATCACCGTCGCCGGGCCCAGCTCCAACAGCCGTAACTCTCCCCAGAATTCGGCGGAGTGGGTGCTGATGAAATCGTTCGAGCGCGTACGGGCGATCAGTTCCCGCCAGTAGTCGAATCTGTCCGCCGCAGGCACGTCCTCACTGCGGAACACCGTCCCGATCATTCCGTCCCCCCAACCCAAGCCCCTCGCCGGGTACTTCCGCCGTCATCCTCACCCCTTGACGGCCGAACTGGCGACTCCCTGAGGGCTACGGCTCCACCGTGGCGCTCGGTACGGGGACGGCCCCGGCCTCGCTCGACGTCGTCGCGTCGTCCGCCGGGCTCGCCTCTGTCGCGGCGTCCGGAGTCGTCGTCGGCGCCTGCTCGGGCGGGGCGAGGGATGCCTCGGAGGGGTCGTCGGTGGGCTTGCCGGAGGGGACGGGCGTGGCGGATTCGGGGGTATTCGAGGTGGAGGGCGCCGGCGTCGGCGTCGGGGCGGTCGTGGCGTCGGTGGTGGGGGGTGGTGCCGGGGTGGTCGAGATGGGTGGGGCCATGGGGACCGTGGGGGAGCGGGGGGACTCCCCCGTCGTCAGGTTGAGGGGGAGCGCGATCAGTGCGGCGAGGGCGCAGGCCGCGCCCACCGCGGCCGCCGTACGGGTCCTGCGGCGCCGGGTCGCGGTGCGGCGGATCTCCTCGAAGCGGCCCGGCGGCGCGCCCAGGTAGGCGGGGGTGGGGCCGAGGAGGACCAGGAGGGGGTCGTCCGGGGCGTGCTCGGGGCTGGTCGGGTCGAACGGTCCGAATTCCGGGTCTTCTTCGTCGTCAAAGCGTGTGGTCAAGGCTTTTCCTCAGGTGGGCGCGGAGCAGTTCTCGGGCCGCGTGGAGGTCGGCCTTGATGGTTCCTTCCTTGCGTCCGGTCAGCGCGGACACGTCCCGGATCGGCATGTCAGCGTAGTAGTGCAGGAGGATCGGGACGCGGAGTCGTTCCGGCAGCGACTGGACCAGCATGCGGATGGACGGGTCCGCCGGGTCGGTGTGCGTGAGCAGGGCGGCTTCCGTGGTCACGTGGCGCATCGCCTTGCGCTCGCGTTCCATCCTGCGCCAGTGGTCCCGGACGATGTTGGCCGCCGTCACATAGAGGAAGCCGCGCGGCTCCTCCACCGACGTCCAGCGTGCCCACAGGCGCGTGAACGCCTCCGAGGCGATCTCGTGGGCCGTCTCGTCGTCGTCGACGAGCCGGCGGACCCAGCCGGCCAGGCGCGGGTAGAGGGCGGCGAACAGCTCGGACGCTGCCTTGTCGCGTGACCGTTTCAACGCTCTCCATGGTGCTGTCAGACCTGTTGCCACCGGCGTCGCACTCGTCGCACTCGTCACGCTCGTGGCGCTCGTGGCTCTCGTGGGGGAGGACGGCGGTTCGGCGGCGTACGTTCCGCCGGCCCGCCGTCCTGTTTTCTGCGTGGATACGGTCACGGGCTCGTCGACGACGTCAGCGCGGCGAAGACGATCACGTTGTCGAGGTAGCCGTTCTCGTCCCGCGGGCCGCCGCAAGTGATGAGCCGGAGTTCGGGGCGGTCCACGTTCCCGTAGACGTCGTCCGCCGGGAAGTTCGCCTTGGCGACCGTCCGCAGGGAGGTCACCGTGAACTCCGTCTCCGTGCCGTTCTCCAGGCGCGCCACGATCTTCTCGCCCCGGCGCAGCCGCCCGAGGTCGTGGAAGACACCGTCCCCGTACGAGCCGACCGTGACATGCCCGAGGAGCACCGACGGGCCGGTCTGACCCGGCGTCGGCGACTGCTCGTACCAGCCCGCCTGGTCGTGCTCGGTGACCGGAGGCACCTGCACGGTGCGGTCCGGGGCCAGCCCCAGCCGCATGACCGGGGTGTCGACCCCGATGGCGGGGATCCGCAGCCGGACCGGGGCCGAACGGCCCACGGCCCGCGCCGACTTGGCGGAGGTGTTCGTGGAGGGCGAGGCCGACGGCGGCGTGGCGGTACCGGGTTGCGCGGTCCCGGTGGTCCGTACGCCCTCGCCGTCGGAGGAACAGCCCACGAGCAGCGTGGCCGCGACCGCCGTGGCCGCTGTTCCGAAGGCACGCCTGGAGAGCACGGTCACGCCCCGGTCGCCTGCCGACGGCGTACGACGAACACGGCCGCGCCACCCAGGGCGAACGCGGCGGCGACGCCCCCGCCGATCAGCGTGCCCGGCGTGCCGGAGTCCGACGAGGCCGGCGTCACGCCGGTGTCGGGGGCACCCTGCGGCACCTCGGCGACCTGGGCCGGCTCCTGGTTGGGGTCGGTGGTGGGCGCCGTGCTGGGCACCGGGCTGGCTTCGTCGGCCGGTACCTGGGTCGGCTCGGCGCTGGGGGCCGGGGTGGCCTCGGTCGGCGCGGTGCTGGGGACCGGGGTCGCGGTGTCGTCGGCGAACGCGGGCGCGGTGCCCGCGAGTACGGCGGAGGCCGCGAGTGCCACGGCGCTGAGGACAGTACGGCGCACGGTACGGCGCATGGGTTCGCTCTCTTTCGTCGGTCCGCCGGGAAGTGACGGATCGCGCAGAGAGACGAGTCGGCGGTGGGGCGGGTTGTAAAGAGATGGCAAAGTCACCGAAGGGTGTCTACCCGGCCGCGTCCCTCAACTCCCTGAGGAACGGGATCAGTTGCGCGTTGACCTCCTCCGGCCGTTCCTGCTGCGTCCAGTGGCCGCAGCCATCGAGGACCACCGGCGGGCGCCGCAGGTTCGGCATCAACTCCGGGAGCTGCTCGATGAGTTGGGGTGTGCCCGGGAACGCCGGTACCAGGTCCTTGTCGCCGTACACGTACAGCGCGGGCGTGGTGACCACCGCCTCGTGCCAGGCCGCTGTCAGTTCCCAGTTGCGGTCGATGTTGCGGTACCAGTTGAGGGCGCCGGTGAAGGTGCCCGCGAAGCTGTCGGTGAGGTGGTCGAGGTCCTTCTCCGTGAGCCAGGCCGGGAGTCGCTCCGGGTCGGGCATCGTGTCCAGCCAGCCCTGGCCGGGCTCGATCAGCGGCTGCTGGCCGGTGCCCGAGTCGGGGCTGTCGCCGGAGAAGGCGTACAGGGTCTTGCGGAGGGTGGTGCGCGGGTCGCGGGCCAGTTCGGCGTCGGCGACCCCGGGGCGGTTGATGTAGTTCCAGTAGAAACGGCCGCCGAACATCGCCTCCATCACGCCCAGGGGCCGTCGGTCGCCCCGGAACGGCGGCGGCACGCTCAGGCCCGCCACCCCGCGCACGACGTCCGGCCGCAGCAGCGCGGTGTGCCAGGCCACCGGCGCGCCCCAGTCGTGCCCGACGACGTACGCCGTCTCCTCGCCGAGCGCGTGGATCAGCCCGACCACGTCCCCGACCAGGTGCAGGATGCTGTACGACGACACGTCCTCGGGGCGGTCGCTGCCGCCGTATCCGCGCTGGTCGGGGGCGACGACCCGGAAACCGGCGGCGGCCAGCGGGCCGAACTGGTGGCGCCAGGAGTGCCAGGACTCGGGGAAACCGTGCAGCAGGACGACCAGCGGGCCCTCGCCGGCCTCCGCGATGTGCAGCTGGATGCCGTTCACGTCCACCATGCGGTGCTCAACCACTGTGCTGTCTCCACCCATGAAGCAAAGGGTATGCGTTGCTATCGCAACCGGAAATCCGGGGTCCTGGCGGCGAAGAGTTCCGCCTGCCGGTCCCCCGGGAGGTTGCCCAGTCGCACCAGGTGCGGGGCATAGGCGAGGGCGTGTGCACGGGCCGCCTCCTTCGCCGCCCACACCGCACGAACCGTGCCCTGCACCCCCTCCGGCGGATACGACGCGATGACCCGGGCACACTCCACCGCGGCCTCCAACACCCCACCGGGCGCCGTGACTTCGCTGACCAGGCCGATCTCGTACGCCCGCGCCGCCGACACCCGCTCCGCCGTCCCCATCAGCGCCATCCGTGCGATCTCCCCGTACGGCATCCGCTGCGCCATACCCATCGTCTCGTACGCGCTGACCATGCCGTACGTGGTGTGCGGGTCGAAGAAGGTCGCGGTGGGGTCGGCGACGACGAACTCCGACTCCGCGAGCAGATAGAAGGCACCGCCGCACGCCATACCGTTCACCGCCGCGATCACCGGCTTCCAGAGGTCGTTGGCCTTCGGCCCGATCCTCTCCAGCGGATCGTCCACCATGTAGGGGGAGTTGGGCTGCGGGACGGTCGCGGTGCGGTCGAGCCCGGTGCAGAAGGCGCGCGGGCCTGCGCCCGTCAGGACCACCGCCCGTACGGTGTCGTCGAAGCGCAACTCCCGCCAGGTGGCGGCCAGTTCGGTGGCAGTGGCGAGGTCGATGGCATTGAGCTTGCGCGGCCGGTCGAGGGTGAGGACGGCGACCCCGGTGTCCTTGTCGGTCGACAGGTTCAGGCCGCTCACGGGCGCTCCAGGATCCACTGTGGAAGCCCGGTCGAGGAGAAGACGACCTGCACCCGCGCCCCGATGCGAATCCGGTCGAGGGAAAGGGAGTTGAGGGGTGCGTCGGGGCCCGTGACCAGATTGCCGACGAGCCGGATACGCGGTGCGTCCGCCAACTCGACCACGATCACGTTGTACGGGGCCAGCTCGGCGTAGTCCGGGAGGAGCGGCGGATGCGGGACGACGTACGACCAGATCCGTCCGCGTCCGCTGACCTGGCGCCACTCGCTCGCGAAGGACTGGCAGTGGGGGCAGCACGGGCGGGGCGGGAAGCGGGGTTCGGCGCAGTCGGCGCAGGTCTGGACGCGGAGTTCGCCCTGGGCGGCGTACTCCCAGAAGGGGGCGCCGTCTTCGTCGACGACAGGGGTCAGCATCTCAACTCCTTATTTCCGCAACGTCATTTCCTCAGCAACAGGGCCGAAGTCGGTACGCCCTCCCCCGCCGTGACCAGGCAGGTGGAGGCCCCCGGGACCTGGGCGGTACTCGTGCCGCGCAGCTGCCGTACGCCCTCGGTGATGAGGTTGAAGCCATGGACGTACGCCTCGCTGAGGCCGCCCCCGCCGGTGTTCATCGGCAGCCGGCCGCCGATCTCCAGGGCGCCGCCCTCGGTGAAGGCGCCGCCCTCGCCGCGTCCGCAGAAGCCGTAGCCCTCCAGGGAGAGCGGGATGAGGGCGGTGAACGCGTCGTAGATCTGGGCGACTTGGACGTCGTCCGGGGTGAAGTCGGCGTGTTTCCAGAGGTGTCGGGCGGCTGTCCAGGCCGGGCCGGTCAACGGGTCGTCGTTCCAGTAGTTGACCATCCCGTGGTGCTGGGCGGGCAGCCCCTGGGCGGCGGAGTGGATGTAGACGGGGGCGCGTCGGCAGTCGCGAGCCCGCTCGGCGGAGACGATCACGACGGCCAACGCCCCGTCGGTCTCAAGGCAGTTGTCGAAGAGGCAGAGGGGTTCGCTGATCCAGCGGGAGGTCATGTACATCTCGCGGGTGAGCGGACGGTCGTACATGATCGCGGCCGGGTTCTGGTTGGCCCGGTTGCGGCAGGCGAGGGCGACGTTGAAGAGGTGGTCGCGGGTCGTGCCGTACTCGTGCATGTGACGGCGGGTGAGCATGGCGATCTCGTCGGAGGGCCGGAGGAGTCCGAAGGGGCGCGTCCACTGGGCGGGCGTGGGCAGTTGGGCGGTGGTGTTCCGCCAGGGACGAGGGCCGGAACCCCTCTTCCGGGACCTCCACGCCACACCGACCGTGGCCTGGCCGGAGGCGATGGCGGCGGCGAGATGGGCGACGGTGGCGCAGGAACCGCCGCCGCCGTAGCCCACCTTGGAGAAGAAGGTGAGGTCACCGAGACCGAGCGCCTTGGCGACCTCGACCTCGTCGGTCTCCTCCATGGTGTAGGAGGCGAGGGCGTCGACCTCGGCGGGGGCGATGCCCGCGTCGTCGAGCGCGGCGAGGATCGCACGGCACGCCAACGTCCGCTCGTTTTCGGGGAGTTGGCGGGCGAAGGGGGTCTGTCCGATCCCGGCGATGGCGGTGGCGTCCTTGATCCCGGCGGTAATTGCCATGGCTGTGCATGCACCTCCGCGCGAGTGCCCGGCTGGCTGCTGACAGAGCGTCAGGTTACAGCTAATCTGACGGTCAGTCAGCTCTTGTGTGCGGGATGTTGTGGGGAGGCCGACGGTGCGCGGTGACTTGGAGTGGGGCAGCATTCCGGGGCTGGTCCGGGCGGCGGCGGAGCGGTACGGCGACGCCGAGGCGGTCGTGGACGGACGTACGCGGGTCTCGTACGCGGAGTTGGGCGCGCGGGTGGAGCACGCGGCGGCGGCGTGCATCGCGGGCGGGATGGAGGCCGGTGACCGGGTGGCTATCTGGGCGCCCAACTCCCTGGACTGGATGGTGTCCGCGCTGGGCGCGGTCTCGGCGGGCGGGGTGCTCGTACCGCTGAACACCCGCTTCAAGGGGACGGAGGCGGCGTACGTACTGGCGCGCAGCCGGGCGAAGTTGCTGTTCGTGACGGGGACGTTCCTGGGCACGTCGTACGTGGCGTCGCTGCGGAGGGCGGCGGGGCAGGGTGACGGCCGGGGCCCGTTGCCCGGGCTTCCGGAGCTAACGGACGTGGTGGTGCTGGGGGAGGACGCGCCCGCTGAATTCCGTACGTGGAAGGACTTCTTGGCGGGCGGGGACGGGGTGGGGGCGGAGGCCGTCCGGGCGCGGGCGGAGGGTGTGCGGGGTTCGGATCCCTCGGACATCGTCTTCACGTCGGGGACGACGGGGCGGCCGAAGGGGGCCGTGATCACGCATGCGCAGTCGCTGCGGGCGTACGAGATCTGGAGCGAGTTGGCGGGCCTGCGGGAGGGGGACCGCTATCTCGTCGTGAACCCGTTCTTCCACACCTTCGGCTACAAGGCAGGGGTGTTGGCGTGTCTGATGCGGGGCGCGACGGTGATTCCGCAGCCGGTGTTCAACGTGGACACGGTCCTGGCGAACGTCGCGGCGGAGCGGGTGTCGGTCCTCCCCGGCCCACCCACTCTGCTCCAGTCGCTCCTGGACCACCCGTCGCGTGACTCCTACGACCTTTCTTCCCTGCGGCTGGTGGTGACGGGGGCGGCGGTGGTGCCGTTGCGGCTGGTGGAACGGTTGCGTACGGAGCTGGGAGTGGCCACCGTCCTGACGGCGTACGGGCTTTCGGAGGCGAGCGGGATCGTCACGATGTGCCGCCGGGGGGACGAGGCCGAGGTGATCGCGTCGACGTCCGGGCGGGCCGTGCCGGGGGCCGAGGTGCTGGTGGAGGCGCCGGTCGGGGAGCCCGGGGAGGTGCTGGTGCGGGGCTTCAATGTCATGCGCGGGTACTTCGAGGACGCGGAGAGCACGGCCGAAGTGGTCACGGGGGACGGGTGGTTGAGGACGGGCGACGTGGGCGTCCTGGACGCCGACGGCAACCTGCGGATCACCGACCGCCTCAAGGACATGTTCATCGTCGGCGGCTTCAACGCGTACCCGGCGGAGATCGAGCAACTCCTCGGCCTGCACCCGGATGTGGCGGACGTGGCGGTGATCGGCGTACCGGACGGGCGGTTGGGGGAGGTCGGGAAGGCGTACGTGGTGCGGCGGCCGGGGGTGAGCCTGACGGGGGACGACCTGATCGCCTGGGCCCGGCGGGAGATGGCGAACTACAAGGTGCCGAGGGTGGTGGAGTTCGTGAGCGGGCTGCCTCGGAATGCCAGTGGGAAGGTGGTCAAGGGGGAGTTGAGAGGCGGGAGTTGAGGGGGGAGTTGAGAGGAGGGCTATCGGACGTCGACGTAGTCGGTGACCCGGGCGCTCTTCAAGTAGTGGTCCCAGGTCTGGCGGTCGAAGGCGACGGCCCAGGTGCCGTCCTGCTTGGCGAGCGCCATGCCGTCGAGGTGACCGTGCCTGTCTGTGCCGAGGTCGCTGACGAGGCGGTAGGCGGAGGAGCCGCGGGGCCGGAAGTAGAGGGCGGGTGAGCCGCCGTCGAACGGCTTCCACGTGGTGCCGTCCTTGTACTGGAGGGTGCCGGTGAAACGGATCGGATACCCCTTGCGGACCGGGTCGGGGGAGGCGTGGAAGCCGATGATGCGGGTGGCGTAGCGGTAGCGGTGTACGGGCTTGCTGGTGGTGGTGGCCAGGTCGGGATTGCCGTTGAAGCGGGCGCGCCAGTAGGCGTTGTTGATCGGAGTGGTGAAGGTCCGGGCGAAGTCCTCCTCGAACAGGGGCTTGTCGTAACGGACCTTGATGGGGAGGGTGGCGGCGTTCTTCCAGCCGCTCCTGCCGTCCTTGGAGTACTGAAGGGTGACGGTGGGCTTGGCGGGCCAGTGGGCGCGAAAGTCCTCGTAGTAGAGGTAGCCGGAGACATGGAGGGCGGAGTCGTCGTCGAGGGACGCGTCCATCTCGATGTGGGTGGTGTAGGCGACGTGGAGGCTGAAGGGTTCGGTGGCGACCTGCTGGAAGGGCATGTAGTCGGTGCCGGCGACGAGTTCGGCGGTCGGTGCGGGGCTGTCGGAGGGGACGCGCAGTGTGTAGAGGCCCCGGCTGTCGGTGGTGGTCTGGCCGGCCACGAGATCCGGGTCGCGTCCGAAGACCCTGATGTCGGTGTGGGGCAGCGGCTGCCAGCCTGAGGTGGTACGGATCTCCGCGCGGCCGGTGACGGTGCCTGTGGTGCCCTGCTTCAGGTTCAGGGCGTGGGTGCTGGCCGAGAAACGGACCGGTGCCTGGACGGTGTGCAGGTCCTGCTCGGGCGTCAGCAAGCCGGTCGCGCCCGGGTAGGAATCGGTGGCCTCGGGTGCGGCGGTCAGCTCGATGGACTGCTGGGTGGGGACGAAGGAGCCGGTGAAGCGTCCGTCGGACGCGGTGGTCGCGGTCACCCGGCCACCGTGCCCGAACCCGATGCCGACGGGTACGCCGGCGGCGGCGGGGACGGAGTCCTCGGGGTGGCGGGGATCCGTGGCGAGCACGGTGCCGCTGACGGAGACCCGCTGGTGGAGGTAGTCCGGCACGGTGGGGGTGGCGGTCAGGTCGGGGATCGTGAGGGTGGTCTCGTACCGCAGGGGGTACCGGGCAGGGGCGCCGGTCAGGGTGGCGCCGGATGCGTCCAGCAGATCGACGGTCACCCGGTAGTCGCCGAGATCGGCCAGGTGGACCGGCGCCCGCCAGACGCCGGAGCTCGCGTCCTGCCCGGAGTACTGGGTGAAGTCCTCGGTCTCCCCGGCCTCCGGGTCCCCGGCCGGTGCGTCGAGCGGATAGAAGTGGGCCGTGATGCGGGTGAGGGGGCTGTCGGAGTGCGCGGTGACGAAGAACATCCCCGGGGCGCTGAACCAGCCCTCGGCATAGGACAGGACGGGACCGCCGTCGGCGCTGTCGGCCTGGGCCGGGGGGAGGCCGGTGAAGAGGGAGGCGGACAGGGCGGTGGCGGTGGCTGCCGTGGCTGCGGCCAGGAAGGTGCTGCGTCTCATGAGGGTTCCTCATCCGGCGATGCGTACGAATGCGCCTGGAGCCCGGATTGCCGCGGCGACGATGTTCACTTCGGTACAGAAGCTACACACGAAATACCAAGCTGAATCAGGCATTTGCCATGGAAATGGCAAAGGGTATTCGTCGCTCGCGGGGTGCTGCGGATGGGGCATCCGCGATCATGGTCGGAATGGACGCTCACTTCCTCGGCATCGCCGAACTGACCGAAGTCCCCTCCGTGGCCGTCGTGGTCGACGTCATGCGTGCTTTCACCGTGGCTGCCTGGGCCTTTGCCCGAGGGGCGGAAAAGATCGTTCTTGCCGAGTCGCTGGACGACGCCCTGGCGCTCAAGGGTCGTCATCCGGACTGGGTGGCGCTCAAGGACGGGCCGCCCGCGCCCGGTTTCGAGATGGTCAACTCGCCGGGCCTGCTGCGGTCTGCCGACCTGACCGGGCGGACCGTCGTGCAGAAGACCACGGCGGGGACGGTCGGTGCCCTCGCGGTCAAGGACGCGTCGCTGGTGCTGTGCGCGAGCTTCGTGGTGGCGGAGGCGACGGCCCGGCTCCTGAAGGAACGCGGGTGCGACAGCGTCACGTTCGTGGTCACCGGCGAGGACGGGCAGGCCGAGGAAGATCTGGCGTGCGCTCAGTACGTCGCCGGCAGGGCCAACGGGGTTGGGACAGATGCTGCCGGGTTCCTTCGCCGCGCCGCCGACTCGCGCGCCGCAGCCGAGTTGGCGGAGGGGGTGCGCCAAGGCGTCCATCCTGACGACGTCGCCCTCTGTCTTGAGCTCGACCGGTTTCCCTTCGCCATGGTGGCGGCCTTGGAGGAGTCGCTCATGGTCCTGCGGCCGTGGGCCGTGGCTTCGTTGACCGATGGCGCCTCGATCTGATCGCCGGCGAAGCGGGCGCGATTGGTATCAGGTGGTATCTTCCCTGTATGGCCAAGACGCAGATCAATATCCGGATGGACGACGACACCGCCGAGATGGCCCGGCAGGCGGCGGAGACGAGGCGTATACCGGTCAACGAGTACGTCGAGCAGCTCATTCGGAACGACAATGAGCATTTGCGTGCTGTCTTTATGGCGGCCGCACAGGAAGTGCTGGATGAGTACGGCGATCTCCTGGACGAGATCGAGGGGGAGCAGGGGGAGACCCGTACGTGAATCTCAATGTCGACCTCGCGTGGATTCTGCAGGTTGCGCATCGGGCGGGGCAGGGTGATCCAGCAGTCGACGACTACGGCGTTCCCCTCGCGGCCGTCGAGCGGCAACGAGCTGTGCTCGTCGGACAGGAGGTCTATCAGGGGCCGTACGCCAAGGCGGCGGCCCTCGCGCACACCCTGGGCCGTATGCGCTGGTTGGAGCGATCGAACCTCAAGGTGGCCGTCGCGGCTGCCCACGCGTACCTCGTCGCCTCCGGTGTTCCGGCCAAGCTCGATCAGCAGCGGGTCTCCGCACTCGCGAACGAGTTGAAGAGGGAGAGCTGCACAGTCCGCAGTGTGGCCGAGTTGCTCAAGTCCTGGGCCCTGTGACGGCCTTCGCGAGCGGACGCCGCGCGATCCGACTGTCGTCACGAGAACACGTATCGGACTCGCCTTCCCCGGCTCCCACTTCTCGGTCGGGTCGAGGTCAGCAGTGGCACAGCACGTTGACGATGACGGTCTCGGCGTCGAGGTCGTCGAGATAGCGGTTGGCCTCTTCCCAGTGGCCGTCGGTGTCCGCGTCCGTCCATGAGCCGTCGAGGGTGACCAGGGAAATGGAGTTGGCGGAAGCTGGCGCGAGGTGCGGGCAGGTGGGCATGGAAACACGAGTGGGACATCGCCCTCACCGCAGCAAGCTTGCTGACAACGGAGCTAGAATGTGGTCGAAAGGTAGATATGCCTACAGGGCGGCAAGGCGAAAAGGAAGATTTGGCTGGTCCTCTGACCTGACCTGACCTGGGGTGCAAGGGGGCATCACAACTACTTCAACTTCCACATCAATCACGTGCCATGGCGGAGGTGGGGGCGGTGCTAGTAAACCGTGCGACCTGGCCGCGTGACGGCAGGGTCGGTCGCATTACAAAGGGCGAGTTCGAGGGAGCTTATCTGCTGCTTGCGCCGGAAGTCGACGGCCTCTGGGGCTTTTACATCAGCGACGATCTGCGGATCCATAAAGAAGACTCCCTGAGAGCGGACGACTACTTCGCCATTGAGGAAGCCATGCCACGCCTCCTTGAAGAGATGGGGGTCGAGTGGGTCGAGGAGTCAGAAGACGCGAGAATCGAGATAGAAATATTCGACATTCGCAGCCAATGGCATAAAAGTCGACGCAGGAGGGAAAGGGTGCAGTCCCTGCTCGACTTCCTGCTCAGGCGACCCCGAACCAAATGACTGACGGGCTTCCATGTCGATCGGACGAAAAATGCAGCGAGCAGTTTACGGTCCTCTGTGTCTGACCGATGGCGTGGCATGCATGGGGGTCGGTGAGGGTGATTTCATCATCAGGTTTACCAGTGTTGGGGTGGAAAAAGGAGACTCCTTTGCTATTGCTTGGAGTGACATTTTCCGTATCGATGCAGGATTTTCTGCGGTGCGGGGTGCGAGGGCCTTTGAATTTGCTGCAAGTCTGTTGAATCTGGGCGTTGCGTCAGAGGGCTCGGTGATGGCCAGGGATTCAGTGATATCCATTTCGCTCAAGTCAGGGAAAATGGTCTCCTGGTCCTTTGGTGTACCTCCCCCGGGCTCGGCTGGTAAATGGAACCGGAAGAATGTGAAAATCTTCTTCGAAGAGCTCAGCTCCCAGGGAATGTTGTCCCTACTGGGTGGCTCAGCTGCTGCTGAAAAGCTTCTGGTCCGACTCGGCACGGTACAACCACTACTTCCGTGGCAGCGTAGACGGCAGATCGCTGGCGTCATCACGCAAATCAAGAAGTGGTGACCGGACACTGGGGCCGGATCCTGCGTTCTTGCGAGACAGGCCTGTCCGAGATGGTGTTCCTTGCCCTGACCAAGGGGGACCGGAAGGAATCCGCGAGCGCAGTCGCTGACGGCGACCAGGCAGTCGTGGATCTCCTGAGGGCCCGCCCCGGAAAGATCAGCAAGAAGAACGCGAACAACGTGTGGTTCCCTGCTTCGGACGTACTGGCCGCCAGGTCATGGCTGTGGTTCGTGATCGCAGCCCTGTTGGCGGTCGGAAGTCTCCTGCTGGGTCCGAGCCGTTCGGACGCGGAGTGGTACGTGCGGGTCGTGATGTCCCTGGTACCTGTCCTGCCCAGTGCGTTGTTCGCGTCACGGCAGATCAGCCATGTGCTGACTCGGCGTGCTCTCGGAGCCGGGTCGGCTGGACGGAACACCATCGTCTGGATCGGCCGCTGGCTCAGCCCGGGCGCTGTTCTCGTCCTCTCGGTGGGAATGTGGGGGCTCTGGGTGACGGTCTTCGTCCTCTAGTCCCGTCCGCTCCTCCACCCGGTGACATGCCCCGGTGGCCTGAGTCAGTCGAACAAGGCGACGAGGCCATTTACCCAGATCGCAAGGAACAGAAGGACTGCAACCAGGCATCCAGCCCCTGCCAGAAAGTCGGCGAGGGCGCTTCCCCCGGTGTCCTCCTTCTTGCCGGATGGCACCGTGTCCCAGTCGACGGGGCGCCCCATGGCATCGGAGCAAGCTGTTCGTACTGCTGCCAATTGCTCTCGGGCAAAGGCTGTTCGGGCAAGCGACTCACGGCCCTGCCAGGCAAGTGCCCGCATGCGCTGCGGAGCTGTGTGGTACCTCGCCTCGAAGGCGGAGGTCTCAGCTGCGTCCCTGTCCTGTTCGAGGTACATCCAGCGGCCCGCTTCTGCAGGCTCTCCGTACAGGCGGTACGCCTCGGCCAGGCGTCGGCGAACCATCAGGTCGTTCGGAAAGGACGACACCAGCCCGCGCAGGCGTTGGCGCGCGACGGGAACCCGGCCGGCGGCCAGGTCTGCGTCGACTCGGGCAAGGGTGTCTCTCAGGGGCATGAACGCATGATCGGGTACCGCACCGACCTCCGTCGACCTGGTTTTTCGCTCAGCGCTCACTCGCTCTCAACGGCATCGGCTGAACCTCACTGAGAGGGCCGCCCGACGTCAGCCCTTCACTTCAGTGAGGAAGGCTGCCCAGGTCCCGGCCCGGAAGAGGAGTACGGGGACGACGCCGGGGGCGGAGGACACCTCGACGCACTCGCCGCCGGTGCTGTAGCTGCTCTTGCGCCAGACCGCGGTGCTCAAGTCAAGCTCGGTGCCTGCCATTTCGGTAGTCCTCTGCCGCAGTCTCGATCATGGCAGATCGTACGACTCCCGGTACCGCTTCACGAGCGCCGGGTAGTCGATGAGTTGCCCGCTGTGCAGGCTCTCGGTGTAGACGACGGGTGGGGCGTCCGGGAAGACCATCGTCCTGGTCATGCCCATCATGAACGGGTGGGCGGCGGCGGTTTCCGGAACGATCTGTGCAATGGAGTGCGTCGTCCTGATCACCTCCGCGATGTGCTCCAGGAGTTCGGCCATCCCCTCGTCGGGGAGAACCCGGCCGCGGCCGGACTGGTGACCGCCCCGCAAACACCACGACCGCGGCGGCTCCCCCTCCGCGCCGCCGCGGTCGTTCCCCGTGCAGGTGTACGTCTGTTGGAGCCCCGTCGGAGCCCCGTCGGAGCCCCGCGGGTCAGGCCGTCTCGTCCGTCGCGTGGACGTCGTCCGTCGTGGCCGTGGCCGGTTCCGTCGTGGCGTGGACGTCGCCCAGGATCGTGGCCGCGGTCTTCGCCTTGGCCGGTTCCGTCGTCGCGTGGACGTCGCCCAGCGTCGTCACGGTCGCCGGCTCCGTCGTCGCGTGGACGTCGTCCGTCGTGTTCTCGTCGCTCATCTTGCTCTCTCCCCTGAATGGTGACCGGTGGACTGGACGGGCCCGCCCCTCGATTCCCCCGTGGATCGTGGGACGGGCCCGGGGCCGGTTCACCTTAAGAGGTCCGGCCCCCCTGTCGTTCCGCCTGCCCCCCGACGCGACGGCTCGACAGGGACGAGACTGCCCGACCGCGATAAACGAACGATGAACGCCGCTCACCTTCGGGTATGTCCAGGCAACCTTCAGCGGTTCGTACGCGTCGGGCGCCCCAGCAGCTCCCGTACCGCGTCCCCCTCCGGTGCTCCCAGCGACTCGAAGATGCCGAGCGCGTCCTTCCAGCACACCTGCGCGCGGTCCAGCTGGCCTATGCCGTGCAGGGCGCGGCCCAGGACCGTGAGGACGTTTCCGCGGCGCCATTCGCCGCCTATGCCGCGCAGTACTGTCAGCGCCTGTTCGGCGTTGGTCGCCGCATGCGCCGAACGGGCCGCCGCGAGATCCACCTCGGCCAGGCGGAACAGGGTCATGCCCTCCCACAGGCGCTGGCGGCTGTCCCGGAAGACTCGTAGGGCTTCGTCGAGATGGTCGGCGGCCTCCGTCAACCGGCCGCTCTGGGTCAGCGCCAGGCCCAGTGCGTAGCGGCCGTTGGCGCCTCGTACCGTGTGGCCCATCGCGTCGTACATCGCCGTGCCCCGCTCGGCCAGGGCGACCGCGCTGTCGGTGCGGCCGGTGGCGAGGTGGATGCGGGACAGGTTGCACAGGGCGCTGGCCTCGCCGGGGCGGTCCGCGCAGGCGCGGTAGTTCTCGATGGCGCGGGTGAAGTGGGCCTCGCCCGCGTCGTGCCGGCTCTGGTAGAGCGCGACGATGCCGCTGATGTTGGACGACCAGCACGCCGTGTACTGGTCGTCCGCCGCGAGCGCCAACTCCGTTGCCCGCTCCGACTCCTGGACGGCCGAGTCGAAGTCGCTCCCGGAGACGTGGTGCACGAAGGCCAGGGTGGTGAGGGCGCGCGCCTCGGTGCGCGGGGAGTCCGCCGCCCGGGCCGCGTCCCGCACGATCGCCGCCACCGCCTCGTACTCACGGGAGTTGGTGCCCGACTCGGCCAACTCCACCGCCGCCCAAAGGACATCGGCGGCGCGGCGCAGCGCGTGCGGCCGGCTCGCGGACTGCCGTACGCAGGCCAGCACGCACACCGCCTCCGCGTGCACCCAGTCCTGCGCCGCGTGCCGGTCGGCGAACGTCAGGCCCGGGTACTCCGCGTGCTCCAGGTGGTCGACCAGTTTGTCCTCGGGGCGTTGGATGCGGTACGTCGCCGCCACCGTCGCCAGGTAGAAGTCGAGGAGCCGCGACATCGCCGACTCCTGTTCGCCCGGCGGGTGTTCGTCGCGTTCGGCGCAGGCACGCGCGTAGAGGCGTACGAGGTCGTGGTAGCGGTAGCGGCCCGGCGCCGCCGACTCCAGGAGCGAGGTGTCGACCAGGGACTCCAGGATCTCCTCGGCCTCCTCGACGGGCAGGCCCAGTACGGCCGCTGCCGCCGCCAGCGAGATGTCGGGGCCGTCGGCCAGGCCCAACAGGCGGAAGGCGCGGGCCTGTTGGCGGTCCAGGGCGCCGTAGCCCAGCTCGAAGGTCGCCTTCACGGCGAGGTCGCCGGCCTGGAGTTCGTCCAGGCGGCGGCGTTCGTCCGCCAGCTTCTCCGCCAGGACCGACACCGTCCAGGTCCGGCGCGCCGCCAGCCGGGACGCCGCGATCCTGATCGCCAGCGGCAGGAATCCGCAGGCCGCGACCACGTCCAGGGCGGCCTTGCGCTCGGCCGCGACCCGCTCCTCGCCCACGATCCGCGTGAACAACTGCAGGGCTTCCTCGGGGGACATGACGTCCAGGTCGACGAGATGGGCGCCGGCCAGGTCCACCATCCGTACCCGGGAGGTGACCAGGGCCGCGCAGCCCTCCGTGCCCGGCAGCAGCGGACGTACCTGGGCGGCGTCGCGGGCGTTGTCCAGCAGGACCAGGACCCGGCGGCCGTCCAGCAGCGAGCGGTACAGGGCCGCGCGCTCCTCCAGCGAGTCCGGCATCGCCGAGTCCGCCGTGCCCAGGGCGCGCAGGAAGGCGCCCAGGACTGTCTCCGGTTCCGCCGCCTGCGTTCCGGCACCCTGGAGGTCGATGTACAACTGCCCGTCGGGGAAGGCGGCACGGGCCTGGTGCGCCACATGCACCGCCAGCGTCGTCTTGCCCACGCCGCCGATACCGGCCAGCGCCGACACCGCCATCACCCGGCCCTGCGTCGGCGACGCGGAGGACGCGGACGCCAGGACCTTGCTCAGCTCGGAGACGAACGCGGCGCGGCCCGTGAAGTCCGAGACCGTCGCCGGGAGTTGGGCGGGGCGTACGGGGGCCGGGGCGGGCTCGGGCGCGAGCGGGGCGGAGGGTTCGGCGAGACTCGGGTCCGCCTTGAGGATGCGCCGCTGCAACTCCTTGAGGCCGGGGCGGGGATCGACGCCCAGCTCGTCCGCGAGGAGCCTGCGCGTGTCCGCGTACACCGCCAGCGCCTCGGCCTGCCGGCCGCTGCGGTACAGGGCCAGCATCAGCAGTTCGCGCAGCCGCTCACGGAGGGGATGGGCCGCCGTCAGAGCGGTCAACTCGCTGATGGACTCGGCGTGGCAGCCCTGTTCCAGGTCCATGTCGAGGCGGGATTCGAGGAGTTGGAGCCGCCACTCCTCCAACCGCACGCGCTGCGCGTCCGCGTAGGGGCCCGGTACGCCCGCCAGCGGCTCGCCGTCCCACAGGTCGAGGACCTTGTTCAGGACGTCCCGGGCGTGGCACAGGTCCCCGGAGTTCTTCGCCTTCTCCGCCTCCGTGGCCAGGTCCTGCGCCACCGCCAGATCGAGCGCGCCCTCGGGCAGCGAACGGATGGCGTATCCGGTGGACTCGCTCAGCAGGACGCCGGAGCCCAGGATCTTCCGCAGCCGCGAGGCGTACGTCCGTACCGCCGCCAGCGCCTGCGACGGCGACTCCTCGCCCCACAGGGCGTCGATCAGCTCGGCCGCCGTGGCCGTCCGGCCCTCGCGCAGCAGCAGCGCGGCCAGCAGCGCCCGTTGCTGCGGGGATCCGGTGGGCAGCTGTTCCTCGTCGCGCCAGGCCCGTACCGGCCCCAGCACGCTGAAGCGCAGTGCCGTTGGGGAACCCGCCGAGGGGTTCACCGGAGTGTCCCTGGGATCCCGCTGTGCCGGCACCCGCGGTACAGCCGGTACGTCACCCATCGCCGCTCCCTGCCGAACTTCATGACCAGGACAGCAGTTTGCCTTGTCCCTGGCGTATGCGTCAGCTGTCGAGACAGCGATCACAGCTCGGCGCACGAGGTACCACAGAGTTCTCACACTGTCTTCGCACAGGGTCCAACAGAAAGGGACGGGTGGCCAGTTAGCTGACGGTTCGTCAGATCGGCGCTACCGTGCCTGGTATGAAGACGACTGCGGAGACGACGAGCACCTTTCCGAAGATCATCTCGGTGGACGACCACACCGTGGAGCCCCCGGGCGTCTGGCAGGACCGGCTCCCGAAGAAGTACCTGGACATCGGCCCGCGCATAGTCCGCGCGCCCCTGAAGGAAATGTCCTTCCTGGGCGGCCGGTTCAAGCCCGTCATGGGCCGGCCCGGCGACGACGGGCCGATCGGCGACTGGTGGATCTACGAGAACCTGCACCGCCCCCTCACCCGCCTCGACACCGCCGTCGGCTACGACCGCGACGAGATCAAGCTCGAAGTCATCACGTACGAGCAGATGCGTCCCGGTTCGTACGACGTCCCGCAGCGACTGGCCGACATGGACATCAACCACGTCCAGTCCGCCGTCTGCTTCCCCACCTTCCCGCGCTTCTGCGGCCAGACCTTCACCGAGGCCAAGGACCACGAACTCGGACTGCTCGGCGTACGGGCGTACAACGACTGGATGGTGGAGGAGTGGTGCGGGCCGGCTGCCCAGGGTCGTCTCATCCCTCTCACCCTCATCCCGCTGTGGGACGCCGAGTTGGCGGCGGCCGAGGTCCGGCGCAACGCCGCCCGGGGCGTCCGCGCGGTCGCCTTCTCCGAAATCCCGCCGCACCTCGGGCTGCCCTCGATCCACGGCGACGAATGGGACCCCTTCCTCGCGGCCTGCGCCGAGACGGGCACGGTCATCGCGATGCACATCGGCTCGTCGAGCCGGATGCCGTCCACGTCCGCCGACGCCCCGCCCGCCGTCGGCTCCACCATCACCTTCGCCAACTGCTGCTTCTCGATGGTCGACTGGCTGATGAGCGGCAAGTTCGAACGCTTCCCGCAGCTGAAGATCATGTACGCGGAGGGCCAGATCGGCTGGATCCCGTACATCCTGGAGCGCGCGGACGTGGTCTGGGAGGAGAACCGGGGCTGGGGCGGAGTCGCAGACAAGGTCCACCGGCCGCCGTCCGAACTGTTCGCCGAGCACGTCTTCGGCTGCTTCTTCGACGACGCCTTCGGGCTGAAGAACCTCGACTCGATCGGCGTCGGCAACGTCCTCTACGAGACCGACTACCCCCACTCCGACTCGACTTGGCCCGGCTCCAGGGAGGTCGGCGAGCGGCAGATGGGGCATCTGGACCCCGAGGTCGTCGAACGGATCGTACGAGGCAACGCGATCGACCTGCTCGGGCTGACGCCGGACGGGCTGTGGAAACCCGCATAACCTTCCACGTCCACGCAATCTTCCCAACCTTCCCACGTGGGACGGCTGGTCATCCGGTACCGTGAACTCCCTTGGGGGGCCAAGTGGTCATTGTGTAAAGACGCGTCGCCGATCGTGGTCGTCCCCCTGTTGTGTTGTCCGTCCGCAGAGACAATCCGCAGCATTCCGCACAGGGAAAACGGGGGCGTCCGTTGCCGTACACCGCAGAGATCAGCCGGACGAACCCGGGCTGCTTCATCTTCCTGGTGGACCAGTCCGCCTCCATGAGCGACCCGATGGAGAGCGGTGAGACGACACAGCCACGGGCCGAGGTGGTGGCCAATGCCATCAACCGGCTGCTGACGGAACTGTCGGTCAAGTGCGCCAAGGAGGAAGGCGTACGCGACTACTTCCACGTCGCCGTCATCGGCTACGGCCACAACCACGTCGGCTCCGCCTACCAGGGCGTCCTCGCAGGGCGCGACCTCGTTCCGCTGAGCGAGGTCGCCAACAACCCGGCGCGGGTGGAGAGCCGTACCAAGAAGGTGCCGGACGGCGCCGGCGGGCTGGTCGAGACGTCCGTGCAGTTCCCGGTGTGGATGGACCCGGTCACCAACGGCGGTACGCCCATGACCCGTGCCCTCGGCTACGCGGACACCCTCGTCGCGCACTGGGTCGACACCCACCCCAGCGGCTTCCCGCCCATCGTCCTCAACCTCACCGACGGCGAGTCCACCGACGGCGACCCGACCAGCGCGGCCATCGGCCTCGCCTCGCACGCCACCGCCGACGGCCCGGTACTCCTCTTCAACCTGCATGTCTCCGGCACCGGCGGCGCCCCCATCACCTTCCCGGACAACGAGGAGCAACTGCCGGACACGTACGCGAAGTTGCTCTTCCAGATGTCCAGCGTCCTGCCCAGCCACATGCGTTCGTACGCCGCCTCGCAGGGCCACCGCGTCGGCGAGACCACACGGGGCTTCGTCTACAACGCCGACATCGTCTCGATCGTGGAGTTCCTCGACATCGGCACCCGTGCGACGGAGCTGCGCTGACCATGGGGGACATCCCGGCGCTGCCACGGGCGCAGTGGTGGTGGACGCAGAAGTCGGGCAGCAGCGCCCAGGAGTACGAGGACGCCGCGTACTGCTGGCAGTCCGGCGAGCCGGGTGTCGACAGCGCCGGACGGGCCGTCGCGTCGTTGTACGCCTCGGTGTCCGACGGCGCCTCGGAGAGCCTGCTGGCCCGCGACTGGGCCGGGCTCCTGGTCCAGGACACCGTCGAGTCGATGCGGCTCGCCGGTGACTGGTGGCAGGAACTGCCCACGTTCGTACGGGACTTGATGGACCGCTCCGCACTGCACTGGGACGCCTTCCTCGCCCGCTACCAGGCCGAGCGCGCCGCCCAGGGCAGGCCCATCGCCTGGTACGAGCAACCCGGCCTGGAGAAGGGCGCGTTCGCCACGGTGTTGGGCGCCGAGATCCGGGCCACGGTCCTGGAGGACGGCACGACCCGCTGGTTCTGGTACGCGTTCGCGCTCGGCGACAGCTGTCTGTTCCACCTGCGGGACGGACGCCTTCTGGAGTCCTTCCCGCTGAGCACGGTCGAGGAGTTCGGGATCACTCCTCAGTTGCTGGGCAGCCGCAACCACGACGTGGAACTGGTCGCGGAACGGATGCGGGTGGCCTGGGGCGAGCTGCTGCCCGGCGACGAACTCCTGCTCGCGACGGACGCGTTGGCGGCCTGGCTGCTGGCGAGCGCACCCAAGGCGCTCCCGGACCTTCCGGACGTTCCTCCCCTCCCGGCCTTCGCGCGGTTCGACCAGCAGGACTTCGCCGAGTGGGTGGACGACCAGCGGGCGCGCGCCCGGATGCGCAACGACGACGTGACGCTCGTCCGCGCGAGGGTGGAAGCGGAGGCGTAGGTGACTCCACCCACGCGCAAACGCGCGGGTTTCCTGTGTCGGTGGCTAAGCCGCCGCGCAGAGGACCAGCCCGGCCCTGTTGAGGACGTTCGTCGCGCCGACGTGGTCCGCGTTCGCCGCGAACCCGCACGCCGTGCACTGGAACTTCGCTTGGGTGGTGCGGTTCTCCTTCGCGACGTGCCCGCATGCGGGGCACGTGCGGGAGGTGTTGCGCGGGTCCACCGGGATCATGAGGCGACCGGCACTCTCAGCCTTGTTCGCCAGGATTCCGAGGAACTGCGCCCAACCCGCGTCGAGGATGCTGCGGTTGAGTCCGGCCTTCGCGGCAGCGCCGTTCGGCAGGAAGCTGCCGGGCTGCTCGGGGTCGGCCTTGGGGGCGGGGCTCTTGGTCATGCCCGCTGCGTTGAGCCGCTCGTGCGCGATCACGTCGTGGCCGGTGACGAGGATGCGAGCGGTCTTGTGGTGGAAGTCGGCGCGCTGACGCCGGATCTTGCCGTGCAGCTTGGCGACCTTCCGGGCGGCGGCCCGATGTGCCTTGGTGCGCTGCCGGGTCCGTTTGGGGAACGTCGCGAGGTGCCGCTGCGCTGCGGCCAGTTCGCCGGCCATCGCGTGGAGGAAGCGCGGGTTGGCGACGTGTTCGCCGTCCGAGGCGGTCAGGAAGTGGGCGACGCCCATGTCGATACCGACGACCGTCCCGGTGGACGGCAGCGGCTCGGCGGGCACCTCGTCGCAGGTCAGGACGACGTACCAGCGGCTGCCTTCACGCTTCACGCTGATCGTCTTGACACGGCCCTGGACAGGCCGGTGCTGGTGCACGCGGACATGCCCGACGCCCTGGAGGCGGACGCGGGTCACGGGGTCGTGGGGGGTGGAATCCCATCGGCAGCCGTCACCGTCCTTCGGGAAGGTGACGGTGTCGAAGTGACCGACGCCCTTGAACCTGGGGTAGCCCGGCGTCTGTCCGGCCTTGACGCGGCGGAAGAACGCCTGGAATGCCTTGTCGAGGCGGCGCAGGGTGGCCTGCTGGGAGGAGAACGACCAGCGTCCCTGACGCTCGGGATCGAACGCGCGGATCTCCTTGAGCTGCGCGGACTGCTCCCCGTACCTGATGCTCGTCTTCGAGGTGTGCCGGTAGGCGTCGCGGCGTTCCTCGAGGGCGCCGTTGTACAGCGAGCAGTGGTCCCGCAGCATCTCGCCCAGTGCGGTCGTCTGACGGGCCGTGGGGCGCAGGAGGAACTTGTACGCGCGGATCACGAGCCGTCCCCCTTCTTCCCCGGGCGTTCCCACTGGGTGTTGATGTACTTCTCGACCGTCGCCGCCGATACCGCACCGACCGATGCCGCGAAGTACGACGACGACCACAGCGTGGGCATCCGCGACTTCAGGTGCGGGAACTCCTCGCGCAGGACGTGTGAGGTGAAACCCTTGAACTGGTTGGCCACGTACGAGGCCGACGACTTCGGGTCGTGCTTCACAAAGAGGCGGACGTGGTCGGGCATCACCTCAAGGGAGATGATCTCCCAGCCGCGTTCCTCCGCCTTCTGCCGGATCAGTTCGTCCAGGCGTTCCGCGACCCTGCCGCCGAGGACCGGACGGCGGTACTTCGGGCACCACACCACGTTGAGCCCGAGGTCATACACGCCGCCGGAGAACCGGCGAACCTTCCTGGTCACAGTCACACGATCACTATACAAGCGCCGCATGTCTAGTGCACCAGAAAGGTGTGTTCGGGTGAACAGTGCAGATCCGTGCACACAGTTGAGGTCAGAACAGCCCAGAGAAGCCATTCCCCACCCCGCCAAAGCGGGGCGCCCCCTGGCTGGGTCCTGATGGGGGTGTCCCTCGGTGGCGACTCCGGTCCCGGCGCGGTCAGGAAGTTCCCGACGGGGGCGAACTACGCGGAGGCCCTGCAACACCCCGAACTGTGCTTCAGTGACCCGGACTTGAAGCACGGCACGGTCCAACAGAGCCCGGTACTGGGCCCGAAGGCGATCTCCGGGAACTTCGCCAGCGTCTTCTCCGTCACCGCGAGGAACGGACAGCGGTACGCGCTCAAGTGCTTCACCCGGGACAGCCCGACGCTCGGCAAGCGCTACGCCGCCATCAGCGCGGCGCTCGGCGGACTCGGCGCGGGCGGTCTGTCCCAGCCGTGGCCGGTCGGCTTCGACTTCCTCGAACAGGGCGTCCTGGTCGGGCGGGAGTGGTACCCGGCGGTCAAGATGACCTGGATACAGGGCACCGGCCTGATCACCTGGATCGAACGCAACCTCGGCGACCCGGCTGCCCTGCACACACTCGCCGACAACTTCCTCGCCATGACCGCCGACCTCGAGAAGCACGGCATCGCCCATGGCGACCTCCAGCACGGCAACCTCCTCGTGGCCGCCGACGGCAGCTTCCGCCTCGTCGACTACGACGGCATGTACGTCCCCGCCCTGCGCGGCGAACAGGCGACCGAGAACGGCCACCGCAACTACCAGTCACCCACCCGTACGGCCGCCGACTTCGGCCCCGCCATGGACCGCTTCTCCGCCTGGACCATCGAACTGGCCCTGCTCGCCGTGGCCACCGACCCCGGCCTGTGGACCCAACTCCACGACAGACACGGCGAGTTCCTGATCCTCTCCGAGGCGGACTTCAAGGAACCGGCGACGTCGCTGGCCTGGCCGGTCCTGCTGACCCACCCGGACAAGCGGGTACGGGACATGGCGAGCCGGGTGAAGAGCTTCCTCGGCAGGTCGGCGTCGGCCCTGCCCCCGCTGACGCCGGACGCGGTGCGGATACCGGGCCAGCGGAAGGGGTCGGGGGCGAGTGCGAACGGCTACGGGGCCGGGCTGAGCGTCGGCCGCCCCACGGTCACGTCCTGGACGCCGCCTGCGTCCGCGACGCCGACGCCCGCTTCCGGGGTACCGGCGTGGATGGTGGGCCGCGTGCCTGCTGCGCAGGCGCCGGCCCAGCAGCCCGCCGCCGGAGCCGGGGGACGGGCCGGCTTCGCCGGGCGCGGCGCCGGTGACCTGTTCGCGGCCGTCGGCGCGCTGCTCAGCACCTCCACCCCGGGTGCGCTGGTCCTCGCCGCCGCCCAGCCCGTGGACGTCCTGCCCGCGGCACAGGGCGTGGCCCTGCTCACCTCCGCCGCGATGGTGGGGCTCGGCCGACGCCGGCGCCCCGAATACCGGGCTGCGCGGAAGCGCGTGCGCGAGCTGAAGCGGCGCTCCCGTGAGCTGGCCGACCCGGCGAGCGCGTACGAGCGCCTGGAGAAGGAGATCCGGGTCCTCGACGAGGCCCTCGCCAAGGACAACACGGCCTCCGACCAGCGCATCCAGGCCCTGCAGATCGAGCTGCGCGACGGCCAGTCCCGTATCACCATGGACCTGAACCGGCGTACGGACCAGGCGCAGCAGCAGCTGGCCGGGCTGGCGGCGAAGGAGCGGCGGCTGCTCGACAAGGCGCTGGAGCCCGCGATCAGGGCGCACATCCAGGACAGGCTGCGTCGGACGCCGATCCAGGAGGCGCTGTCGCTCAGCAACATGGGCGCCAAGATGGTCCGGGCGCTCCAGGACGCGGGTATCCGGTCCGCCGCCGACTTCATCGGCGTGGACTTCTCGCACAACCCGTCCGTGGTGTTCCTGGTGCGTCCCGGTGGCCAGCGGGTACGGGTGCCCGGCATCGGCGAGGCCCGGGCCACGGCGCTGAGCGACTGGCGTCAGGGCCTGGAACGCCGGGCACGGGCGACCGCGCCGACGACGGTCCCCGCGACGACGAAGGCCCAGATCAAGTCGGACATCGCCACACTCCGACGGACCCACAAGGCGGAGATCAAACAGGCCGAGGCGGAGTCCCAGCAGAAAAAGTCCGCGTTGCAACGCCGCATCACCGACGAACGAGCCCGCCTCACCGCCCAACGTCAGCAGCGCGCCATGGACACGCAGCGCAAGCGGGCGGAACTCCTGCAACGCCAGAAGCAGTTGGCGGGGTCGGAGGTGGAATGGGCGCGGGTGGTGGGTGAGTTGGCGGTGGCTCGGAAGGAGGCTCGGGGGGTGTTGGGGGCGGGGAGGTATGTGCGGTTCCTGGTGACGGGGCGGTGAGTGGGCGGTTTTTCTTCGCCCCCGCCGCCCCTACCCGTCCCATCCCTGGGAGCTGCGCCCGGTTCATTTTTCTAGGTGCTGGTCAGCCTTGCGCTTTCATGAGCGCGCTCGTCCTCTGCATACAGGTGCCTGAAGCCTTGTACGCGCAGGGCACACTGTGAAACCGGCGGACGTACCGCCACTGGCATGGCAGTCCGGCTATGCCCCGTCGCCGCTCGGGTTCGCCCGTAGCCGGTGAATGTGCCGGCCCGCGGGTACGTTCCCCGGCATGAGTGGGCGTTGGGCCCAAGAGCTTGATCCCGTAATCGCCGACTCCCATTTGGCGAGAGCGGAGATCACGACTACACCCTGTCCCAACTGTGGAGCTGAAGTGTCGGGCCTGAACGGCCGGTACGCCTGCGGCCTCTGCGGGTGGGTGAACCACTGGTCGCAGGGAACCAACGACCTGCCGTCGGCAGAGGACGATCCGGACTTCCCCGGAGAGTGAGGCCGCCCCGTCCGGGACGAGTACGGAACCCCCAACCGTGTGGGCAAGGCGCGCAGTCGGGGGCGTTCTCATGCCGCAAGCACGGTTCAATGAGCGCAGAGAACCAAGCGGGGAGAGGACGGCGGCACAATGCGGGAATGGCTGTACCCAG
The DNA here is from genome assembly GCF_053593675.1 of Streptomyces sp. NPDC002156. Taxonomy (NCBI): domain Bacteria; kingdom Bacillati; phylum Actinomycetota; class Actinomycetes; order Kitasatosporales; family Streptomycetaceae; genus Streptomyces; species Streptomyces sp. NPDC002156. The sequence continues at coordinate 40,864 of NZ_JBSFDA010000055.1, forward strand.
TGGACCCGAAGACGGCGGACAGGGACGGGAAACCGCCCAGGCCGGACCGCTACCTGAAGTTCGCTGAGGCGGGGCGCACGCAGTTCTGGGGACTGACGGCGAAGCGTCACATCCAGCTCGGTGACCGCCTCTGGGTGTACTTCAAGCTGCCCCTTGGCATCGTCGCTGCCATGGCCGAAGTGGAGGACGAACCGTACGAGATCCAGGACGACCCTGACGGGTTTCTGTGGGAGTTTCCCGCCGCACTGAACCTCGAAGCGACGCGTGCACTGAACCTCGATCCCGTCCCGCTATCTGCCCTCAGCAACCAGCGGCCCCAAGGGGTTGGCGGAGTCTCCGACGCGGACCTGGTGACCTTTCTCAGGCATGCGGGCATGTGACTGCGCCTGCACCCAACCCGAGTGGACGCCGTCTCACATGGACGCAATGAAGGAGGAGTTGGCGTGGAGGAAACTGGCCCGAGAGAAGTAGCATCTCGCCGTTTCGCAAACGCTGCACTTCAAGGATGTTCCCAGCATGTGGGACGGCCAGGGCTTGAGATGAAACGGCCCCTGTCCCCTGCGTACTGCCAGGCGGCAGTAGGTTCCTACCGTTATGCGACAACGCATAAGGCGTACAGGAGGGACCGCATGGTCAAGAGTCCGGACTCACCCGACAACGTGTTCTCCGAGTGGGTCGCTCTGCCCGACGGCCGAAGGATTCGGGTCATGGCCTACGAAGACGGCTCGATCCGCTTCCGGGTTGACGGAGCCCCTTACGTCCTCGCTGAGGCGTTCCTCAGCGGCAGCAGCCAGGACAAGGCGATCTTGAAGCTGTCCCCTGGGAAGAACGGCAGCGCGGCATACCGCAATTGGGTTGCCGACAAGACGGCCAAGACGGACGCGAGCGAGTAGCCCAGCGCCCCCGACGGCTTCCAAGTATGAGTCGGCCCCCTGCTCGATGCCTTACGCAGGGGGCCGGACGAGAGGTTGCTCGGAGGCGTTGTCCGCTATCTGCTGGCCTCCAGCAGAAGGAGTAGGCAGTCTCCGGAGACGACCATCCCGGCGAGAGTCCAGCCGCACGATTCCAGTCTCTTCCTGGGGGCGCGGTGGGCCATCACGGCGTCTCTCCCTGCCGTCGGTTCGGGCATCCGAAGCTGGGCAGCCACGAACCCTCGGACGAGGTCTGGTGCGTGTGCACGCTCATCGCGTCCGATTCGTACGACCACCCCTCGTCGGTGTCGGCCGCAGCACGTACCGCTTCGGGGTCCGTGACGGCCACAGGAACGCAGTCGCGGAGACTCACGAGCATGCTCGGTACGTCCCGTCCGGTGAGCGTGCCCAGTTCCCAGGCGCGTCCGTCGCGGGTGATCTCCCAGCAGATCCGGTACCAAGTCGCTTTCCCTGTGGGGGTGTCGGTCATGATCGGGCCCCCTCTGCCAGGGCGAGGGAGAGCCGATGGCAGCAGCACGTGCAGACCAGGTAGCGCAGTCCGGGAACACCGCTGTCGCGGGGCTCCGCGTCCCGGCACCGGTCATGGGTGCCGATGACGCAGCGTCCGGACACGTACGGGGGTTCCGGCGTCCAAGCCGGATCCAGGGCGTTGCTCACTCGCCCACCCCCTTGCCGGTGTTGGTCCTGGGGTAGAGCGGGATCACGTTCCACGTGCGGCCCCAGGGGTCACGATGGTCCCCGTCGTGCCCGTGGGGGAGGACGCAGGCGCCCAACTCTCCGAGGATCGGAGCGCCGTAGAAGAGAGATGCGCGCGCCTTCCCGCACCGGTCCGTGTCCGTCGGCGGTGGAGTGGTCATCGGGACCCCCCTGCGTACGCACGGCGGTAGGCCGCCCACAGTTCGCGCCCGCTCTCGCAACCGTCCAGTGCCTTGCGTGCGTCCTTGCAGCCATCGGCGCATGTGCGGGTGTGCTCGTGCCACAGCCGGTAGGCGCGCAGCATGGCGTCCTCGGCCGGCCTCACGAATGCTCTGACCCTCGCGTCGGTCATCGGGACCTCACCCCGTCCAGCACGGCGTGAATGTTGCGGGTGTCCAGGTCGACCCCGAAGTCCGCGGCCAGCAACATCGTCGTACGCCTGCCCCACCGCGTGACCCGCTCGCGCGCCGTGAGGTACGGGCGCACACGGGCCGCACGCGGAATCACGGCTGCCCCGGACACCATGTCGGCGATGGCGGGGAGGTAGGGCCGTGACAGGCGGGATGCCGAGCCGTCCAAGGCCGCTCGGTCGGCGCTGTAAGGCGACCGGCGCTGAGCAGGCACCCGTAGTACCAGGCGTGCGTGATCCTTTACGTTCTTACTGGTCACGGTGGTTCGAATTGCCGTCGACACCTTCCGGCGGGAACCGGTCGGCGGGAACAGCCGGGTGAGGCCCCAGATAGCCAGGGTCACCCAAAGCCAGTGCAGCGCAGCCGCGCTACGCTCGGCCATGTTCATCACTCCCTTGAAGTGGTGGGCCATGCCCCCGGCCGGTCGCACGGCGCGGGGGTCTTTGCGTCTGCCTACGCTTCCGCCTCGGAGATCAGAGGCATAGCGGCCAACTGTCGGCCCGCTGTCGGCCACAATGGACGTATGACCAGCGTCATCGGGGCCAACATCAAGCGCCTACGCGAAGAGCAAGGGTGGAGTCAGGCACGGCTAGCGCGCGAAGTGTGCCGGTTGGCGGGGATCAACGGAGACCCGATCGGGCGGCAGGAGATCAGCCGGTACGAGACGGGCAAGCGCACTCCCCGTGAGTGGCTGCCGCTTATCGCTGAGTCGTTGGGCGTGACCGTGGGCGAACTCAAGACGCCTCAGAGTCTCGCTGGTTCGCCCCTGTCGCTGCCCACGTTGAACGGACAGCGGAAAGACGACTACGTGCTCACCATTCGGCAAACGTCAATGCGACTTGTGGCCCTTGACAACGAGATGCACGGCCTGCCCATTGCAGATGCAGCCGCGCACTCTTTCAAGAAGGTTCACCGTCGCCTGGGTGAAGGTGACTACGACCCCCGCTATGAGCGCGACATTCAAGCAGCGGCAGCCGAGTTGGCCGAGATCGCCGGTTGGGCACTGTGCAACGAAGCCAAGTTCAGCGCGTCCAGGAGATACAGCCAGGAAGCGCTGTACCTGGCGAAGTTGTCGGGCGACAGGTCAACCGAGCTGATCACACTTCAAAACATGGGGCTTCTCGCCGGATGGAACGGCAGACCACGCGAAGAGTTGGCCATCGCGCGATCAGTCATTGACTCGGGGCGCCTGACACCGCGCGCTGAAGCCATGTTCAGGGGGCGCGAAGCCCAGGGGCTGGCACTGGCAGGGGGCGTGAATAGCTCTGACGCTGCGCGGATCTTCGACCGTGCCCGCTCGTTGCTGCAAGACAGCGTGCCCGACAACGAACCTGCATGGGCGTGGTGGGTGACTGAACGAGAAATCGATAGACAACACGGCCGGGCTCTACAGGAAATCGGCCAATGGCGCGAAGCGATCCCGGTACTTCAACGCGCGATGCAGCCGGAAGCTGGGACGCAGGTTGGATACCGAAACATTGCTGCCGTCCGCTTGTTGGCCTGTCTACTCGAAGTCGGAGCATGGCGAGAGGCAGAAGAGGAGACAGCGAAGCTGAGTCCCGTTGTCAGTGAGATGTCTTCTGTAATCAGCCTTAACCTGTTGGCGACGGTGGCAGGCAAGGGAAAGGCCATGTCTGACGCCCCGAGGAACCTGAAGGACGCGCTACACCGCATTGAAGCCGAGATACACGAAGATCCATACGAGATCTGACGATACGACAGCAAGACAGTCCACAGACCGATCGCGGTTCAATTCAAGTCTGCGTTCCCTGTAGCTTCGCCGGAAGTCCGCGCAACAACGCTTTGGCGACAGCAAGATGCCGCCCTGCTTAGAGCTCGTAACGCGATCACGATCCGGCCTTTTTGAGGCACCTCCAGCAGATGAGGTTGCAGCTCAACGAGAGCAAGGCTTCGTGGAGTTCGAAGCGCCTCTCTCTGCAGACGGCCAGGCCCTTGAACTTCCGAAGCAGGCCGAAGATCCACTCAACTACGTAGCGGAGCCCACCCAGACCCTTGATATTCAGAACGCCCTTACAAGAGGCCTTTTTCGCGCGGACGTGAGAGCCGTCCACACAGGCGCGCGACCAATCCAGCTCGCCGGCCGCAGGTCTGTCCGGAGCCGAACCCCAGCTCCAGGGGCAGGAGTTGCCAGGCGATGTCCTGGTGCAGGACGTACAGGACGCCCTGCAGACACAGCCGGTCTGCTACCGGTTTCGGCCCCGGCGACCGCTCGGGCCACGGCGGCAGCAGCGGCTCGATCAGCGCCCACAAGTCGTCGTCCACGATCCACGGCCGAGTCGTCACACCCTGTCAAACCGTCGGATCGTCACAACAGTCACGTCCGATCAGGGCACTTCAATCAAGATCCTGTTACGAGCTCTTTGTATACCTGTGCGGTGGTGGGTCTTTTCGCTGGCATGGGGCTGATCATGCCGCACTACTTTCCTGGCACGGAACGCCCGCACCGCACCTTCAGCACCGGCCCGTATTTCCAGCCCGTCCGGCGATTGAGGACAAGGCCGTTCAGGCCGAAAGGGGGTCTGGGGGTGCAGCCCCCAGAAGGATGGGAACGGGGGCGAAAACCCTTGCCCGGTGGGGCGTCTGCGGTAACCATGGGCGCAGCAAGGCAATGTGACGACTCGTCAGGTTCTGCCAGAGGGGCCCGCCCATGATCTACGGCATGCAACTCCCCATCCAGTCCCAGTCCACCCTCTACACCGAACCCTGGGAGGCCTCGGCCGGCTCCGCCGAGCTGCTCGACATCGCCCGTACTGCCGACAGCTCCGGCTTCGCCTACCTCGCCAGTTGTGACCACGTCGCCATTCCTCGCCGGCTCGCCCCCGCGATGAGCACCGTCTGGTACGACCCCGTCGCCACCCTCGCCCACCTCGCCGCCGTCACCGAGCGCGTCCGGCTGCTGAGTCATGTGGCCGTCGTGGGGCTGCGGCATCCCCTCCTCACCGCCAAGCAGTACGCCACCCTCGACCACCTCTCCGGCGGGCGTCTGATCCTCGGGGTCGGGGCAGGCCACGTACAGGAGGAGTTCGAGGTGCTGGGGGTCGACTTCGATCGGCGGGGTGCCGTGCTCGACGAGACGATCGATGCCTTGCGGGCCGCGCTGGGGGCGGATGAATACCCCGAGCATCATGGGAAGTTGTTCGACTTCGAGGGGCTCGGGCAGCGGCCGCGGCCGGCTCAGGAGCGCGTGCCTCTGTGGGTCGGCGGGTCGTCGCCCGCCGCCGTACGGCGTGCCGCGCTCAAGGGCGACGGCTGGCTGCCGCAGGGCGATCCGCGCGACCGGCTCCGGGAGCAGATCGGCCGGATTCGGCGGATGCGCGAAGAGGCCGGCGTCAATGGGCCGTTCGTCATCGGGGCCATCACCGAGCCGCTGTACGTCGGTGAGCCCGGGTGGGATGTCGGGCGGCGGACGATCAGCGGGACGCCGGAGGCACTCGCCGAGTCGCTGCGGGCGTACGGAGCGATGGGCGTCCATCAGATCCAGGTGCGGTTCCGGAGTCGGAGTCTCGCCGAACTCACCGACCAGATGGGCGAGTTCGGGGCCGAGGTCGCTCCGCTGCTGGTGGGTGGCCAGAAGACGACCACCTGTCTGACAGCCTGACCGGTTTTCTTTGAATCTTTGAACATGTCCATGCTGGGCCGCGTACGTATGAACGCACGCACGTACGTACGTCATGGTTCCGGCGGAAGGACATGCACGGTGCGCACTTCCCGGTTCGTCGACCACCCGTCACCGTCATCGCTCTCATCACCCTCGTCCCCGTCCAGGCTGTCCGTCGCCCTCGCCTGCGCCGAGGGGGAGTGGCCGCACCAGGGCTGGCCGGACCCCGAAGACCCGCACGTGGGACGGGCGTTGCACGTGTCGCCGCCCTATCGCGAGCTGCGGGAGGCGGGCGCCGTGGACGTCGTCGTCCTGCGCTGCGAGGAGCCGGCGAGCGCGTTCCCGGTGCTGCTCGGCGCCATGGGGGCCGTGAGCGTTCCGGTGATCGTCGTCAGTCCCCGGCGGGACACCGAGACCGTGATCGAGGTGTTCCGGGGCGGGGCCGGTTATCTGGTCGAGGGCGACTACTGCACCTGCATGCTCGCCTCGGCGGTCATGGCGGCCACGGTCGGACACACCTACCTCTCGCCGGTCGCGTGCGCGGCCCTGCGGGAGGGGGTCCAGAAGGCCTCCGGGACCGGTGTCGCGGCCGTCGCCGGGGACGCGATGGAACGGCTGCGGAACCTGCTCTCGCCCCGCGAGCGGCAGATCATGGAGCTGCTGTCGACGGGCCTGGGCGCCCAGGAGATCGGGCTGCGGTTACGGCTGAGCGAGAAGACCGTCCGCAACAACCTCAGCAACATCTACGCCAAGCTGGACGCCCGGGGGAGTACGGACGCGGTGCTGAGGTGGCTGGGGGCGACCCCGGCTGTTCGCATGTGAGAACAACCGGGGTCGCCCCGCTGACTGGCCGATTCCCTCGCGAATTCCGCTACGGCGCCGGAATCTCCGACAGCGGTATTTCGACGTCCGTGACGTTCTCGCCGCCCTCGCCGAATCCGGGCTCCGCCCTGACGCTGTTCTCCGAGTTCAGGATTCCGTTCGCCTGGGGAGTTCCGCACTCGACGTTGCGCAGCCAGAGGCGGCCGTCCGGGGTGCCGTTCTTCAGGAGTTGCGGATAGAAGACGTGCACGCTCGTGCCGCCCTCGCTCGGCGAGAAGAACACCTTCTGGCCGTCCTGCTCCTCCTTGTACGTGGCCCTGAGGAATCCGCTCACGTCGGTTCGTTTCTCCGACCACATGAAGAAACCGATGTGGTTGGGCTTCACGGTGTCGGTCCGGGAGAAGTCGAATCCGGTTCCGGTGTCGTCCCGCTTGAGGGTGAGTTCCGTCGTGTTGAACTTGGCACCGATCTCGAAGAAGGAGTTCCCCAGCTTCGAATCGGCGGAAGCGGTGAACCCGTCCTCCAGCGTGATGGACCTCGTCACCGACGCGGACACACTGAAACTCTTCGAGAGGGCGCTCGTGGAACCGCAGTTGTCGGTGGGCGTGGAAACGCGCAGGTTCGGGCCCAGGCTGTTGTTCTTGAACTGGACGTCGACGAACTCACAGTTGTCCAGCTTGTTGGAGTTCTCCGCGCAGTCCTTGGTCACCTCGGAGGGGGTGGCGGCACCCGCCTGGTTCATCAGCGGAACGGCCACCGCGACGGCCACCAGCGGGGCCATGGCCATGACGATGCGCTTCTTCTTGCTCCGGTGATGTCCCTTGCGGCCGGTGCGTGTCATCGTGCGTCTCCTTGCGGGGAAGGGGGATTTGAGGGTGTCGGTGCAGGTGGGAGGAGGGGTCGGGGGGGTCGGGTGAGGTGGGGGGAGCTGTGGGGGGAGGCGCGGGACATGGGAAGGAGTCGTCAGCAGTCGGTCAGGACCGGCTTGATCACGCCGTCCGCGATGCCCGCCGCCCCGGCGGCGCCCGGCAGGATCACGGGCCCTTCGACGAGTTCCGACGCGACGAAGTTCTGCTCCGGGGAGGGGTTCACGGCGAAGCTTCCGGGGTCGGCGTCGATCCGTACCCGCCATTCGCCGGTCATGCGCTGCATTTTCGGCGTGAACTCCAGGTGCATGACCTTGCCGACCGGAACCTCCCGGTTCTCCGTGTCGCCGGCGGTCACCGACTTCACGGTCATGTCGGTCGTCCCCTTGTGCTTGAGCCAGGCCCCGCTCAGAAATCCGAAGAGCCCGCCGCCGGCGCCCTGTTGGGTCGCGGTGTACTTGCCCGAGCCCTGGGCCACGGTGGCTTTCCAGGTGATGGAGACCTTGGCCGGTTCGGTGGCGTTCGGTTCGCAGTTCGGGAAGTCGATCGAGGCCTTCTCCGTGGGGCCGTCGAACGACTCGAAGTTCGTCTCGACGTAATTGCAGTTGTCGGCCTGGAAACCGTCCGCGAAGGCCCCTCCGAAATCCTCCACCGACCGCTGTTCGCCGTTGAGCACCGCGGACCGTTCACACATCGTGATGATCTGCTCGGGAGTCTTCTCCTCGGCCGCGTTCGCCGACGGAAGGAGGGTGATGATCACGCCACCGGTCGCGAGCGCCGACCCGATCGCCACGAGCCGCACCTTCTTGTTCTTCAGTCGCCTCTTGGCCATGCCGCTCCGTCCTGGGGTTACTTGAGGTACTTGGTGATCGCTTTACCTGGTCGTGAAGGATTATTGGCGTGACCTGTGAGTCCGCGACAGGGTCAAATATCCCTACTCCCCAGTTACTTGGTGTGTGCTCCCGCACACACGGCACACACGGCCCATGCGTTCATCAGGTCTGACGCATCGTCAGATCCGGCGGTACGATGCTGACCTCCACCGATGTGAACGCTGCGAAGGGGTTCCGCATGGGCAAGCTCGACGGACGGGTCGTTCTCGTCACCGGCGCGGCACGCGGCCAGGGGGAGCAGGAGGCGCGGCTCTTCGTCGCGGAGGGCGCGCGGGTGGTCGTGGCGGACGTGCTCGACGATCAAGGGGAGGCGCTGGCCAAGGAGTTGGGCGCGCTGTACGTCCATCTCGACGTGCGCGAGGAGGCGGGCTGGCAGGCCGCGGTCGCCGCCGCCGAGAAGGCGTACGGCCGGATCGACGGGCTGGTCAACAACGCAGGCATCCTCCGCTTCAACACCCTTCTCGACACCCCCCTCGACGAGTTCATGCAGGTCGTGCAGGTCAACCAGGTCGGCTGCTTCCTCGGCGTGAAGACGGTCGCGCCGCACATCGCCGACGCCGGCGGCGGCACGATCGTCAACACCGCCTCGTACACCGGAGTGACCGGGATGGCGGCGGTCGGGGCGTACGCGGCGAGCAAGCACGCCATCGTCGGGCTCACCCGGGTCGCCGCGCTGGAGCTGGCGCGCCGGAGGATACGGGTCAACGCCATGTGCCCGGGCGCGATCGACACCGCGATGTCCAACCCGGCCGTACTGGACCCGGCTGCGGACGCCGAGGGTGCCTCGCGGGGCCTGGGCAAGCTGTACCGCAAGCTCGTGCCGCTGGGGCGGATCGGGCGGCCCGAGGAGGTCGCGCGGCTCGCGCTGTTCCTCACCTCGGAGGACTCCTCGTACATCACCGGGCAGCCGTTCGTGATCGACGGGGGGTGGCTTGCGGGCGTCTCGGTTGTCTGACTGGCCGTCAGCTATTGACGGTCACAGGGGCCGGTGGAACAGTCGTCCTAACAAATCTGACGCTACGTCAGATACGTCAGGAACGGTTACTGGGGACGGTGAACCTCCTTGGAATTCGGGCTCTTTGTACAGGGATACGTGGGCAAGCGGGCCGAGACCGATCCGCTCGCGGAGCACAAGGCGCTGCTGGAGGAGACCGAGTACGTCATCGAGGCCGACAAGTCGGGCTTCAAGTACGCCTGGGTGACCGAACACCACTTCCTGGAGGAGTACTCGCACCTCTCCGCCAGCGACGTCTACCTTGGCTACCTCGCCCACGCCACCGAGCGCATCCACCTCGGCTCCGGCATCTTCAACCCGCTCGCCCCGGTCAACCACCCGGTGAAGGTGGCCGAGAAGGTCGCCATGCTCGACCATCTCACCGGCAACCGCTTCGAGTTCGGCACCGGCCGGGGCGCCGGTTCCCACGAGATCCTCGGCTTCATGCCCGGCATCACGGACATGAACCACACGAAGGAACTCTGGGAGGAGACGATCGCCGAGTTCCCCAAGATGTGGATGCAGGACGAGTACGTCGGCTTCCAGGGCAAACACTGGGCGCTGCCACCGCGCAAGATCCTCCCCAAGCCGTACGGGCCCTCGCACCCCGCGATGTGGTACGCCGCCGGCTCGCCGCCCTCGTACGGCATGGCCGCGCGGAAGGGGCTGGGCGTGCTCGGCTTCAGCGTGCAGAAGGTCTCCGACATGGAGTGGGTGCTGGACCAGTACAAGACGGCGATCGTGGACGCCGAGCCGGTCGGGGAGTTCGTCAACGACAACGTGATGGTGACGTCCACGGCGGTGTGTGCGCCCACGCATGCGGAGGCTGTGCGGATCGCGGCTGGGGGTGGGCTGCATTATCTGCAGTCGCTGCTGTTCCGGTACCACGACACGTTTCCTCGTCCTGAGGGGTTCCCTGTGTGGCCGGAGACCTTGCCGGAGTTCAACGAGGAGATCATCGAACTGCTCATCGCCGAGGAGTTGTTGATCTGTGGGGATCCGGATGAGGTGCTGACGCAGTGCAAGCGGTGGGAGCAGGCGGGGGCGGATCAGTTGAGCTTTGGGATGCCTATCGGGATCTCGAAGGAGGACACGTTGCAGACGATTCGGTTGGTCGGGGAGCACGTGATTCCGAAGATTGATACGGATCCTGTGCATCGGACTTCGCGGTTCCGAGGGGTGGCTTGAGGGGCTCGTTGGCGGGTGCGGGTGCGTGGGGGTTGTTCGCGCAGTTCCCCGCGCCCCTATCGGGCGCGTCCAGCGCAGGTAAGAGAGGAGTGCAGCCTTGCTTGATCATCTGATCCGAGGGGTTACCGTCGTTGACGGGACCGGTCGCCCTGCCTACGTCGCTGATGTGGGGCTGCGGGATGGGCGTATCGCTGTCATTGGTGCCGTGGGCGAGGACGCCCGGACTACTGAGGACGCATCCGGGTTGGTCCTTGCTCCCGGGTTCGTCGATCCGCATACGCACTACGACGCTCAGCTCTTCTGGGATCCGTATGCCACGCCCTCCCTCAACCATGGGGTCACGACCGTTGCCGCCGGTAACTGTGGTTTCACCCTTGCCCCGTTGAACCCCGGCCGCCCCGACGACGCCGACTACACGCGGCGGATGTTGTCCAAGGTCGAGGGGATGTCGTTGGTGGCGTTGGAGGAGGGGGCGCCCTGGAGCTGGAGCGGTTTCGGGGAGTATCTGGATGCTCTCGAAGGGCGGATCGCGGTCAACGCCGGGTTCATGGTGGGGCATTGTGCGCTGCGGCGGTATGTGATGGGGCCGGATGCCGTGGGTGGGCAGCCGACCGAGGCTCAACTCGCCGATATGGTGCGGCTGTTCCATGAGGCCATGGATGCCGGGGCCTGGGGGTTCTCCACCACGCAGTCGTCCACGCACTCCGACGGGGACGGCAAGCCGGTGGCGTCCCGGCATGCGCTGCCCGCCGAACTCATCGCACTGTCCAGGGCGGTTGGTGAGCACGAGGGTACGCAGATCGAGGCGATCGTCGCCGGATGCCTCGACCAGTTCAGTGACGACGAGATCGATCTGTTCGTCGAGATGAGCGCGGTCGCGGGACGTCCGCTGAACTGGAACGTGCTCACGATCGACTCGGCCGTACCGGCCCGCGTGCCCCGCCAGCTGGAGGCAAGTGAGCGTGCCCGTAAGGCGGGTGGCCGGGTCGTGGCCCTCACGATGCCCATCCTCACGCCGATGAACATGTCCCTCGGCACCTTCTGCGCGCTGAACCTGATCCCCGGGTGGGGACCGGTGCTGGGGCTCCCGGTTCCCGAGCGGATCACCCGGCTCGGCGATCCCGCCGTACGGGCGGAGATGGTCCGGCGGGCGCAGAGCGAGGAGGCCGGTGTCTTCCGGCGGCTGACGGACTTCGGGCGGTATGTCATCGGGGACACCTACAGCGCGGCGAACGAGGGCCTGACCGGCCGGGTCGTGCAGGACATCGCCGCCGAACGCGGCCTGGACCCCTTCTCCTGCCTCGTCGAGATCTGTGTGGCCGACGGACTCCGTACGGTCCTGTGGCCCATGCCGACCGACAACGACCCGGCGTCCTGGGCGCTGCGCGCCGAGACCTGGCGGCACGAGGACGTGCTCCTCGGCGGCTCCGACGCCGGCGCGCACCTGGACCGCATGTGCGGGGCCCCGTACACGACCCGGTTCCTCGGCGACTGTCTGCGGGGACGCCAACTCGTGCCGCTGGAGCGGGCGGTGCAGATGCTGACCGACGATCCGGCGCGGCTGTTCGGCCTGCGCGAGAGGGGACGTATCGAGGAGGGCTTCCATGCGGACCTGGTCCTCTTCGACCCGGAGCGCGTCGACGCCGGCAAGGCCACCCTGGTGCACGACCTGCCGGGCGACAGTCCGCGTCTCGACTCGAAGGCGATCGGGATAACCGCGGTGTGGGTCAACGGAGTTGAGGCGATCCGCGGGGACGCGGTCACGGGTGCGGTGCCGGGCAAGGTGCTCCGCTCCGGGCGGGACACGGCCACGGTGAGTACCAAGTGACCGACGGACAGCGGCTGTTCGTCGGCGGCTCGTGGGTGGAACCGGCCGACGGGCACTACGAGGTGATCGACCCGGCGACGGAGGAAGTCGTCGGGTTGGCGCCGGAGGCCTCGCGGGATCAGGCGCACGCCGCCGCCGCGGCGGCTCGCGAGGCCTTCGAGCCGTGGTCCCGGATGCCGGCGGAGGAGCGTGCCGCTGTCCTGGCGCGCGCCGCGGACATCATCCAGAGCCACCTGGCGCCGTACGCCGCCCTCGCCCAGGCGGAGACCGGCGCCACGACCGCGACCGCGCGCGGGATGCAGGTGGGCGTGGGCGCGGCCCGGTTCCGCCGGTACGCGAAGGTGGAGCCGGCCGAGTGGGCGATTCCGCCGCAGGTCAACGAGGGGGGACCGTTCGGGAAGGCGGCGGTGATGGGCGCGCTGGCCGTACGCCAGCCGGTGGGCGTGGTCGCCTGCATCACCTCGTACAACAACCCCTGGGCCAACCCGGCCGGGAAGATCGCGCCCGCGCTGGCGATGGGCAACACGGTGGTCGTGAAGCCCGCGCCGCAGGACCCGCTGTCGGTGTACCGGATGGCCGAGGCGCTGGAGGCGGCGGGCGCGCCGCGGGGTGTCGTGAACGTCGTCAGCGGGCGGGGCCCTGGGGTCGGCGAGGCGGTCGTGGACTCGCCGGACGTCGACATGGTCAGCTTCACCGGGTCGACGGCCGTCGGGCAGCGGATCGCCGAGGTGTGCGGCCGGGGCATGAAACGCCAGTTGATGGAACTGGGCGGGAAGGGCGCGGCACTCGTCTTCGACGACGCGGATCTGCGCTCGGCGGTCTCGGGCATCGGCACGACGTTCTCGTTCTACAGCGGCCAGATCTGCACGGCGCCGACACGGGTGCTGGCGCAGCGGGGCGTGTACGGGCAGGTGGTGGAACAACTGGCGGCATACGCCGGTCAGTTGAAGGTGGGTGACCCGCGTGCGGCGGGCACGGTGGTCGGGCCGGTGATCTCGGCGGCGCATCGGGACCGGGTCGAGGCGTACGTCGAACTCGGGCGGAAAGAGGGCGCGGTGGTCGTCGCGGGCGGTGAACGGCCGCCGTACGACCGGGGGTTCTATGTCGCCCCGACGCTGCTGGCCGACTGCACGAACGACATGCGGGTGGCCCGGGAGGAGATCTTCGGGCCGGTGGTGACCGTCATCCCCTTCGACGACGAGGAGGAGGGCGTCGCGCTGGCGAACGACAGCGACTACGGGCTCATCGACTACGTCTGGTCGGGGGATGTGGCCCGGGCCTTCCGGGTCGCCCGGCGGCTGCGGGCCGGGGGCGTGGGCGTGAACACCGTCGGGCGGAACATGGAGGCGCCGTTCGGGGGGTTCAAGCGGAGCGGGGTGGGGCGCGATGTGGGGTCGTACGCGCTGCACGCGTACGGGGAGGTGCAGGCGGTGGTCTGGGCGGGGTGAGCGCGGAGGGGAGTGCCGGGGGCGCGTCAGCGTGTGGTGAGCCGTGCGGGTACTTCGGGGCGCCGGGTGACGTACGCCGTGTCTACCCGCCGGGCACGGCGGTGATGGACCACCGTCGACGGGGTGATGCGTACTCTTCGTAACCTTCTCGCCGCCGTACTGGTGTTGGCGGCCCTGCCCGCGGCTGCCTCTCCCAGTCGGGGCAGCAGCCGGGCCGAAGCCGAACTGCCCGGCGGCAGAGCGAACTTCGTCGTCGCCACCGCCCACCTCAAACCCGGGATCCGGGACAGCTGGATGCGGCTGGGAACGTACAGATTCAATGCCGCGGACTCGACCGTACGGGCCGAGATGCGCCTGTGGCGGCAGAGCCGGCCGAGCGAGCGGGTGAACGCCGGGGTCACCCCGGACCTCAAGTGCGCTCCCGGAGGCGTGTGGGACACGGCCGCACGCCGGAACTGCCCGGTCAAGACGGTGGCGGGGTTCCGGGACGGGGCCACGGACAAGCGGTCCGGTGTCTACGAGCTGCGGGACCAGACCGTGCACGGCAGGGCCGCCCGGGTTCTGTGGATCAAGTGGAGCGTCGGGGCGAGTGCGTGGACCGAGCAGTGGGAGGTGCTGAGCAGGCCCACGCTGACGCGGCTCGACCAGCTGTACTCGACCCGGGCGAACGCGGGTTACGGCTACGGCAGCAAGGCCGAACTCACCAGCAGGCGGGCGATGGACAGTGTGCGGCAGCACGACGGGGAGATCCGTCTGGAGGGGATGTCATGGCGCAACAAGGGGGCAGCGGCGCATCATTCGCCCCGGGCGTCGGGATCGGTGTTCTCGCACTCCAAGTTCACCCGGTGCGACAACCCGAGCTACTGCATGACCCTGCGGGAGGCGGCCGGGTCGCGGAACGTCTGCGGTGGGACGGGCTGTCCGCACCACGGCTGGGACGGTGACCGCAAGATCGACATCACCATCCAGTACTACCTCGCCCGGATCGGTGCCCACGACCGACGGGACACCCTCTGGCACTGGTGCTCCTGCCTGGCGATGGAACACAGGCAGACCTGTCACTCGGGCAACTCCCATGTGAAGCCGATGCTGCAAGTGCTGGACGACAACGGGAAGTTCCGTGGCTGGGTCGGTGTGGAGACGTCGTTCTACCCGGGCAGGAACACAAAGGCCCGTGAGCAGGACATGCTGGGCGTGTTCCGGATGACCGACTGGGTGTAGGCGGTGCGGGGACGGCCCGGCCGTACGTGCCTGGAAGGTACGTACGGCCGGGCCTGTCGGCCGGGTCAGCGTGTGCAGATGCGGTGGCCGCTGGTGCCGTACGCCGACTCGGTCCAGTACTCGATGGCGGACGCCCCGCCGGGGCTTGCCGCGCTCAGCGTGCGCGAGACTCGGCGGTCCTCGTCGTCGACCCAGCCGCTGTCGTCGTAGTCGACGGCGTTCTTGCCCTGGAGCGCCTTCATGTGCAGCCGCGTCGAGCCGGTCTGATGGTCGCTCACCGTGGCCGTCACGGTCACCGATTGGTTGTGGAAGACGGCGGTGATGGCCTTGGCTCCGCTCTTCTCGCCGCCGACGTTCGGGCACGCCTTCCGCACCGCGGCCGGCGCCGCCGCCGTGGCTTCGGCCATCGCCGGTGCCGGGGCGGTCGCCGCCGCGAGCGCCGCCAGCGTCGCCGCCGCGAACAGGGCCGCCGCCTTGAACCTTCCGGGGGTTGTCGTACGCATGCTGAAGTCTCCGTTTCTGTCGGATGGATTGGTCGCCTGCTCGCGGGCCGCAGAAGACCGTCACTCAAAGTGCTGATCCGGCCCGCTGACACCACACTGCCCAGCCGCCGCGGTGCACGCTAGGAGCGGCCCGTATCCCACTTTCCGGGGTACCGGAATACATGTGATGACCTGGGGGAACGCGGTGGAGGAGAAGACGGGGGACGAGGCCTTCGGCAAGGCCCTGCGGCGGATTCGGAACGAGCGCGGAGTGTCACTGGCGGAGTTGGCGCGGCTGACGAAGTACAGCAAGAGCCATCTCTCGAACGTCGAGCACTGCCGCAAGCGCGCCCATCTCGCCATGGCGGTCGCCCTCGACGTCGCTCTCGACGCCGGTGGCGAACTGCGGACGCTGTGCGAGACACCCGCCGCGCTGCCCGGCCAGCGCGCGACACCCTGCCCGTACCGCGGGCTCGCTCACTTCGGGGCCGGAGACACCCGCTGGTTCTTCGGCCGTACGGCGGCCACCACCGACCTGGTGGACCGGGTGGCGTCGGCCGTGCGCGGCGGCGGGCCCGTTGTCGTGTTCGGTGCGTCGGGCTCGGGCAAGTCGTCGCTGCTGCGGGCGGGGCTGCTGCCGGCGGTCGCGCGGGGCGAACTGCCCGCGCCGCCGGGCAATCCCCGTGTGTCCCCCGGTGGGGCGGACGGGCGGTGGCGGTGTGTCGTCGTGACGCCCACCGCCCGTCCGGTGGACGCCCTCGTCCGCGCGCTGACCGAGCCGCTCGGGACGACGGACACACGAGCACTCGCCGAACGCGTCCGGGCCGGGTCCGTACCACCCGGGACAGAGCATGTCCTGCTGGTCGTCGACCAGTTGGAAGAGGTGTTCACCCTGTGCGAGGACGAGACCGAGCGCGCCGCGTATCTCGATGTGCTGTGTGCGCTGCCGCTGGCCGTCCTGGCCGTGCGCGCGGACTTCTTCGACCGCTGCCTCACCCACCCGGGGCTGGTCCGGGCCCTGCAACGGCGGCCCCTGGCGCTCGGCGCGATGAGCCGCAGCGAACTCGCGGAGACGGTCGAGCGCCCGGCGGCACTGGCGGGCACCGAGTTGGAACCCGGCCTGCTCGCCGTACTGCTGCACGACCTCGACCCGGGCGGACACGGCTACGACCCGGGCGCCCTGCCCCTGCTCTCGCACGCCCTGCTCGCGACCTGGCAGCAGCGCACCGGCCGTCGGCTCACCGTCGAGGGCTATCGACGCACGGGCGGAATCCGGGGCGCGGTCGCGACCACCGCCGAGCGCACGTATCTCGATCTACGTCCCGAAGACCGGGCCGCCGCGCGGGAGTTGATTCTGCGCATGGTGCAGGTGGGGGAGGAGGGCGGAGACAGCCGGCGGTGTGTCGAGCGCTCCGCGCTGGGGGAGGAGGCCGGGCCGGCGCTGGAGGCATTCACCCGGGCCCGGCTGCTCACCGTGGACAGCGCACGGGTGGAGATCACCCACGAGGCTCTGCTGCGGGCCTGGCCACGGCTGGCCGGCTGGATCGATGCCGACCGGGCGGGGCTGCGCACCCGGCAACGGCTCACGGAGGCCGCCGAGGCCTGGGAACGGCATGGACGGCGGTCCGAACTCCTGTGGCAGGGCGCCGTGTTGAGCGTCGCCGCCCAGTGGGCCGCCGATCACCCGGGACGGGCGGACGAGCGGGAGCAGGCCTTCCTCGCGGCGAGTGACCGGGAGGCGAGACGCGGACTGCGGCGCCTGCGGCGGGCCCTGGCCGCCCTGATCGGGCTCGTGGTGGTGGTCGTACTCGTCGCCGTGGCCGCCGTGGACCAGCGGGCGGTGGCGGTTCGGGAGTTGGACGCCGTAGCCGAGGAAGCTGAGGCCGCCCTCGACGAGGATGCCGACGGACAGGGCGTAGGTGCCCTGGACCGCGACGGTGCCGG
>NZ_JBSFDA010000056.1:0-57944 GCF_053593675.1 Streptomyces sp. NPDC002156
GGCCGCCCGGGGCGCCGGAGCCCACGCCCGCGCTGGCGTCGAGGCAGAGGCCGAGGGCGGCGGTGCCTGCGGCTGCGGTGAAGGTTCGTCTGCTCAGCACCAACGGGATCTCCTCGTACACGTGTCCGGTCATTGTCCACACCCCGCGACGACCGACAATGACCCCATGAGGATCTCGGCGCGGGCGGACTACGCGGTGCGAGCGGTGCTGGAGCTGGCCGTACGGCAGGACGAGGGTGCGGTGAAGGCGGAGACCGTCGCCGCCGCCCAGGCCATTCCGCACAAGTTCCTGGAGGGCATCCTCGGCGATCTGCGGCGCGGCGGGATCGTCGACTCCCGGCGCGGCGGCAACGGCGGCTACCGGCTCGCGCGGCCCGCCGACGCGATCACCGTCGCGGATGTCGTCCGGGCCGTCGACGGACCCATCGTGTCGGTGCGCGGCGAACGCCCGACCGGCCTCGCCTACACCGGCCCCGCCGAACCCCTGCTGCCGCTGTGGGTCGCGCTGCGCGCCAACGTCCGCAAGGTCCTGGAGGGGGTGACCTTCGCCGATCTCGCGGCGGGGGAGCTGCCCGAGCCGGTGCGGGGGCTCGCGGCGGAACCGGCGGCCTGGGAGAACCCGTAGCGGTATTCGTAAACTTTCAGTCTTTCAGGGCCGTTTATTGTGCTCCATCGGAGCGCTCGTAAACCACCGTGAAGGATTAAGTTCAGGGTTGGTCGTTGACGCGCACCACTCTCCCGATACCTTGACCTCTGCATGTGCATGTAACAGGTGGGGTCTAGGTGAAGGGTTGTGCGTACGGGGATGAGATCGCTGAGATCGCGTCGAGGGTGGGGCATCGGGGCCGTAGTGGCCGCCGGAGTGTCCGGGGTTCTGATCGTGCAGGGTGTGAGCGGCGGCGGTGCGGACAGCGCGGCCGACGACGGCAAGCCGTCGTCCGGGCCGATCGCGAGCGAGGAGTACGCGGCGGCGCTGAAGGTCGCCGCCGACGGTGACTCGGCCACCCTGGCCAAGCGGGACACCAAGCCGTTCAGCATGCTCGGCGTCACCTGGTCCGACCCGTCGGCCACGATCGCCGGCAAGGTCGAGGTCCGTACCCGCGACGCCGGCACCGACACCTGGTCGTCCTGGCGGGAGCTGGACACGGACAGCGGACCCGGCGAGGAGGGCGCGACCCGCGCCGGCACCGAGCCCGCGTGGGTCGGCGCGTCCGACGGCGTCGAGGTCCGCGTCGACGGCAAGGCGTCCGCCGAACTGCCCGCGGGCCTGCGCGTCGACATGATCGACCCCGGCACCGGTTCGGTCTCGGACCTGGAGCCCGCTGCCTACGTGGCGGCGGAGAGCGCGACGCCGGACGCGACGACGACACCGGAGGTGACGGAATCCGCCTCGCCGACGGCGACGGACTCGGCGTCCGCCTCCGCCTCTCCGAGCGACTCGGCCTCCGCCTCCACGTCCGCGTCGCCGAGCACCTCGCCCACGGCGTCCGCGCCGGCGACGACCTCGGCCGCGCCCACCCCGTCCACGTCGGTGAGCACCGCGCCCACGACCACGCCCTCCACCGCCGCCAAGCCGCCGATCACCTCAAGGGCGGGCTGGGGCGCCGACGAGTCGCTGAGCCCCGAGGCGCCGGACTACCTGGCCAACGGGATCAAGGCGGTGGTCGTCCACCACAGCGCCGGCACCAACGACTACACGTGCGCCGAGTCCGCGGCGATCATCCGGGGCATCTACACGTACCACGTGAAGACGAACGGCTGGAAGGACATCGGCTACAACTTCCTGGTCGACAAGTGCGGCACGATCTTCGAGGGCCGTAAGGGCGGCGTCGACAAGGCGGTGCTGGGCGCGCACGCCTATGGCTTCAACACCCAGACCACCGGCGTCTCCGTCCTCGGCAACTACAGCGAGGTCGCCCCGCCGACGGCCGTACTGACCTCCGTCGCCCGTGTCGCCGCCTGGAAGCTCGGCATGTACGGCGTCAGCCCGACCGCCACCACCACGCTCACCGCGGGCGCCGCCGGCAACAGCACGTACAACCCGAGGACGTGGAGCACGGGCGCCCAGCTCAACTTCCCGACCATTTTCGGGCACGGCGACAGCTACGCCACCGAGTGCCCGGGCACCAACCTCTACGCCAAGCTGCCCACCATCCGCACCTACGCGGCGGGCCCGGTCACCGGTCTCGCGCTCAAGTCGGTGACGGGAGCGGGTACTTCGGGTTCGCGGACGTACACCAAGTCGGCCATAACGGTTGGCTGGTCGGCGACCACGCCCGCCGCCCTGATCAGCAAGTACGAGGTGCTGGTCGACGGCAAGGCCGCCGCCACCAAGGCCGGTTCGGTGACCTCGGCGAGCGTGAACCTGGCGCTCGGCACGCACACCGTGTCCGTACGGGTCACCCACATCTCCGGCAAGACGACGACCACCGCGGCCGCGACCGTCGTGGCCGAGACGACCGCGCCGACCTTCACCACCGCGCCGAACCTCGCCCTGCGCACCGGCACGGTGAGCACGACGGCCGTCCCGGTCACCCTGAAGTGGAAGGCCACGGACACCGCCGCCCTGAAGGAGGTGCGTCTGACGGCCCCGGTCGCCAAGACGTACGGCCCGACGGTCACCAGTGCCGCCCTGACCTCCAAGTCCGGCTCGGCCACGACCTGGTCGATGACCGCGTACGACCAGGCGGGCAACACGAAGGCCGCCTCGGTCGCCGGTACGCCGGTGATCCTCCAGGAGACCTCGGCGACCCGCACCGGCACCTGGACGACGAAGTCGTCGACCAGCTACCTGGGCGGCAAGTCGTACTCCAGTTCCGCGAAGAACGCCTCGCTGACCTGGACGTTCACCGGCCGCTCGGCCGCCCTCGCGGTGTCGCGGGCCTCGACGTCCGGTCAGGTCAACGTCTTCGTGGACGGGGTCAAGGTCGCGACGGTCGACCTGAAGTCGTCGACGACGAAGTACCGCGACGCGATCTGGACGAAGAGCTGGAGCGCGAGTGCCAAGCACACCGTCAAGATCGTGGTCGTCGGCACGACCGGCCGCCCGGCGGTCACGACGGACGGTCTCGTCTACCTGAAGTGAACAGCCCGTAGGCGAACAGCCCGTAAGTGAACAGCCCGTAAGTGAACAACCTGAGTGCCGTCCTCATACGGCGCTCAGGTTGTTCCCATTTCTGGGGCCTAGGGTCGCGCCCCATGCGCACGCTGATACTCCTCGCCCTCGCCGGCCTCGGTGCCCAGCTCGTCGACGGCAGCCTCGGGATGGCCTACGGCGTGACGTCGACGACCCTGCTGCTTGCCATGGGCACCAACCCGGCCGCCGCCTCCGCGACCGTCCACCTCGCCGAGATCGGTACGACGCTGATGTCGGGCGCCTCGCACTGGCGCTTCGGGAACGTGGACTGGAAGGTCGTCGTGCGGATCGGGGTGCCGGGGGCGGTCGGCTCGTTCCTCGGGGCGACGGTCCTGTCGAACCTCTCCACGGAACTCGCCGAGCCGCTGATGTCCGTGATCCTGCTGGGCCTCGGCGTGTACGTCCTGTCCCGGTTCACCTTGCGCGGTCTGCCGAAAGGACAACTCGGCAAGCCGCTGCGGAAACGGTTCCTGACTCCGCTCGGGCTGGTCGCCGGGTTCCTGGACGCCACGGGCGGTGGCGGCTGGGGCCCGGTGGGGACACCCGCGCTGCTGGCCGGGGGCCGGATGGAGCCGCGGAAGGTGATCGGCTCCATCGACACCAGCGAGTTCCTGGTCGCGGTCGCCGCCAGCCTGGGCTTTCTGCTCTCGCTCGGCTCGCAGGGCCTGGACTGGCAGTGGGTGGCCGCGTTCCTGCTGGGCGGGTTGGTCGCCGCGCCGATCGCGGCCTGGCTGGTCCGGCTCGTCCCGCCGAGGGTGCTGGGCTCGGCGGTCGGGGGAGTCATCGTGGTCACCAACGTCCGTACGCTGCTGAGGAGCGACTGGGTGGAGGTGTCGGGCCTGGTCAGCACCCTCGTATACGTACTGCTGTACGGGTTGTGGGCCGCCGCCCTGGCGTACTCGATCCGGGCGCACCGCAGGGACGGGAATGCGGGGCGGGGAGAGCACGCCGAGGAGCGGCGGCCGGTCGTGGCCCAGTAGATCCGTTACGGTCTCGGACCTCCTGGCGGCGGGCCGGGTCAGGCGCTGTCGACACCCACGGTGAGGGTGGCCTTGTAGCCGTCGGAGACGCTGGAGCCGAGGGCGGTGAGCGTCAGCAGGCCGGAGGCGGCGCCACCGTCGTCGTAGATGCTGTCGTTGGAGAGGGTGGTCTCCGGGGTGGTGTTCGCCGAGTACGGGGAGGTCGCCTGGATCTCCGTGTTGATGTCCTCGTCGAAGAACAGTTGGCCGGTGTGGATGACCTCGCCGCCGGTGTACGAGGTGTCGGTGAGCGTGACGTCAGTGTGCACCCGCATGTGGACGTGGGTGCAGCGGGAGACGTAGTGGCCGGGCCAGATCGAGATCATGCTGGCCTCGCCGTTGGCGTCGGTGAGCACACCGCCGCGCAGGAACGTGCCGTTGTCCTCCTCCTCGTGGCCGTTGCCGCCGACGAAGCCGGAGTACTCGCCGAGGTGGTCGCAGTGCCAGATCTCGACGAGGGCGCCCTCCAGCGGGGCGCAGTCGTTGGCGACGTCGACGACGGTGAAGGTGTACTGGACCTCGAAGCCTTCCTTGTCCTCGCGGATGTCCTCACGGACGAGGGCGCCGTCGAGGGAGTACGGGCCTTCGGTGACCTCGGCGTTGAGGACGCAGACGCTGCTGGTGCTGGACGAGGAGCTGTCCTCGGCGGTGGTGGTCGCGGAGTCGGACTCCGTGGTCGTGGTGGTCTCGCCGGCGGAGGCGAAGCCGGCCACCGCGAGTCCGCCGACGACCGCCGCGGTGCCGCCGCCGATCAGGACGCGACGCCGCTGGACGGTCTTGTCGATCCGGTGTTTGGCTGGGGAGGTGTTCTTGTTCTCTGTCATGTTCCGGAAACTTAGGGGCGCACCTGAGGTTTTCCTTAAATCGGGGCTATGAATGCCCTGGGGACCTATCTCTCAACTCCGTTGGTTTGGGGCAGAGTTGGGGCACACTCCGCGTGGCGTGACGATGGCTGCGCGTTACATCGACGGACGGAACAGGCCGAGGTGTGAACGGGGATTGGCCGGGGATCGACCTGGCTGGTGTCTGTCGTGACACCTATGCTGCGACCGCCCCGCCTTCACAGACTCTTCACTGTTCAATCACAGGTTGGGTCGGGTGTGTGTCTGTATTTGGCATGCGCATGACTACGTGAAGGCTGTGTGCGTGATTCTCACCCCCCACCGCAACAGCACGACGAAAGGGAGAAACATGGCTGCTGGCCTGCTCGTGGGCGGCGCGATAGCCGCTCTGCTCGCCGCTGCGGTACCCGCGCAGGGTGCCGGGTCGTCCTTCGAGGACCCGCCCCCGGACAAGATCGTCATCAAGGTCGCCACGGTGAACGGCTCCGGCTGTCCCGCGGGTACGGCCGCGGTGGCCGTCTCCGGCGACAACACCGCCTTCACCGTCACCTACAGCGACTACCTCGCCCAGGCCGGCGGCAACTCCGACCCGACGGCGTTCCGCAAGAACTGCCAGCTCAACCTGCTGGTGCATGTCCCGGCGGGCTTCACGTACGCCATCGCGAGCGTCGACTACCGCGGCTTCGCAGCCCTTCAGCGCGGCGCGAGCGGCGTCCAGCGGGCCTCGTACTACTTCCAGGGCTCGCCGAGCACGGCGTTCCGCACCCACACGTACAACGGCCCGCTCAACGACAACTGGCAGGCCACCGACACCACCGACTGGGCCCAACTGGTCTGGGCGCCCTGCGGAGTTCAGCGCAACTTCAACATCAACACGGAGCTTCGGGTGAACGCGGGCACGTCCACGGGCACCAGCTTCATGGCGATGGACTCGACGGACGGCGACATCGACACGATCTATCACCTGGCATGGCAGCAGTGCCCGGCGAAGTGAGGGTCGTGAGGCTCTGAACCCGTGCGGCCGGGCGGGAGTTGCAGGCCCGCTCGGCCTCGGCTGAGCGCCAGGCGGGGTGTGGACATCACGGTCGTGTCCACACCCCGCTGTGGTGAGTTACGTCGGTACTGCCGGCGTCAGCTGCTTTCGACGCCCACGGTCAGCGTCCCCGCGTACCCCGCCGAGGTCGAACTCCCCAGCGCGGTAAGGGTGAGGAGACCGGAGGCGGCGCCTCCTTCGTCGTAGATCGAGTCCTGGGCGAGGGTGGTGCGGGTGACCGTGTTGGCCGCGTAGGTCGCGAGCGCCGCCACCCTTGTGGTGATCGTCTCGTCGAAGAACAGCTGGCCGGTGTGGAGTTCCTGGCCGCCCGTGAACGAGCCGTCGGACGTGAGCGTGACGTTCGTGTGCACCTTGAGGTGGATGTGGACGCAGCGGCCCCGGTACCAACCCGGGTACACGCTGGTGATGTTGGCGACGCCGCTGGAGTTCGTCAGTACCCCGCCGCGCAGGAAGGTGCCGTTGTCCGGTTCGCTGTGGCCGTTGTTGCCGACGAAGCCGGAATACTCGCCGAGGGCGTCGCAGTGCCAGATCTCCACGAGCGCGTTGCTGAGGGGTGCGCAGGTGTCGTCGTCGACGACGGTGAGGGCGAGCTTCAGCGGGATGCCGGTCTTGTCCTCGCTGATGTCGGCGCGGACGTACTGGCCGTCGAGGTAGTAGGGGCCTTCGGTCATCTCCTTCGTGAGGGTGCAGACGGCCGCGGCGGCGACCGGAACGGCGGTGTCCGCGGTGGGGGTGGACGTTTCGGGCACGGCGGAGGCCACGGCCAGGGTGGCGGCGGTGGCACCCGTCGCGATCAGTACGGTGCGGCGCCTGATCGCAGTGGGGGGAGTTTCCGAAATCTCTGTCATGAACACGGCAAGCTAGTGGCGGTTGCTGTCGATGAGCTGTCGAAAGGCTGGGAATTCGGCAAAGTGACGGGACGTCAAGTCACTTGTGAGACAGGGGATTTGTCGCCCCTACCACTGGGTCGGCAGCGGTCGGCCCATGAACGCGTCTAGGAGGACCCGGCCGCCCAACGGCCGGTCCAGCTGCACGGTCATCTCCTCGCCGCGGAGTTCCTGGGTGCAGATCTCGCCCGTCGTGTTGCCCCCGAGGATCGTCGCCGACAGCACCACGCTGCCGTCCGTCTCCAGGACGTCCACGGCGGGGCCGTCGTCGCAGGATCCGTGGTACGCCACGACGGTGACAGAACGGCCGTCCTCGGACACCTCGATCAGCCGCCCCATTTCCTGAAGTCCGTCACTCGTCGACCGGCCGCCCGCGGCCTTCCCGATCGGGGGCTTCGGCAGCTTCGACGGTTTGAAGGCGACCCGCTTGAGCGGCTCGTCGTACCCCTTCAGCGTGAAGAACCAGGCCGGCACGCTCGCCGGGCCACGGCTCGTCACCATCGTCATCTCGCTCAACTTCGCGCCGGTGACAGTGAGTTGAGGGTCTGTGGGGCTGTCGACGCGGTCCAGGGCGGTGTACGCCTCCCGCGCGTCCAGCAGGGGCAGGGTGAGCGATTCTCCGTCCGCCCACTTCACCTGCCCCTTCTCGGGCGCGGTGGTGGGGAGTTCGCCGCGCAGCAGGTAGTTCTCCAGCATGTGGGCGATCTTGTCGTCGTCGCTGTGGAAGCCGTCGCCGGGCGGCTGCGGGGCCGTGTCGCCCATGGGGTAGAAGCCCTCGCGCCACGCCTTGGCGGCCGCGGAACCGTCCCAGGCGTCGGCGACCTGCTGGGCGCGGCTTGGCGAGGGCGCCGGGCTGCTCTTGGGGGCGGAGGGCTTCGAGGCGTCGCTGTTCTCCGCCTTGTCGCTGCCGCAGGCGGTCAAGGCCAGGGACAGGGAAAGGCTGAGGGCGAGCAGGAGTTGGGCGCTGGTGCGGGTGGTGTGCGTACGCATGGGTCCCCCCGGGGCTGATGCTGTCGTGACTGTGACGCATTGGACCCGGTTTGCGTTCGCTGCTGCGGTCTCTGGTTCGCTTCTCTACGGTCTCGGGAGGGTCACCTGGGCGGAGTGCACAGGCTCGGTGTCCGCGCCCGGGGCCGGCTCGTCGAAGCATTCGAGCAGCAAGTCGCCGCGCAGGTCGTCGAGTTCGCTGCGGGCCTCTTCCAGGAAGGCGGCGGCCCATGCTTCCAGGGACGAGTCCCGCAACGCCATGTTCGGGACCGGGGCGAACTCCGGTCCGCCCAGTCCGTGCCAGCCGGCCCACGGCTCGTCGTCGGTACGAATGCGCACGCGGTACCAGTAAGGCTGCCAATAGGGCTTCTTCATCGGGGGCGTTGGCCGGAGACGTCCGGCCCCGCCGCCATCGCGCGGCGCACGCTCTCGTGGAGCAGGGCGCGGCGCTGCTCGTGCAGCTCGGGCGGCTCCTCGGCGGTCGCCGCGTAGACGTTGCTGACCGGGGACCACGCCATCGACATGGCGATCACCATGGCCATCACGTCGAACGGATCCCCCGCACGCACCAGACCGGCGGCCTGCGCCTCCGCGATGGCGCCGAGTTTACGGTCGTCGAGACGGTCGGGATCGTCGACCAGATGACCGGCCGGACGCCGCTCCAGACGGGCCCAGGTGGCCAGCCGGATGAGGTCGGGGCGGCGCAGATACTCGTCGTAGAGGCGTACGGCCCAGTCCGCGAGGTCGGTGGCGTCGATCGGGACGACGTTGACGATCCGCTCCAGCGAGCCGAAGAAGATGGCGTCGAAGAGCCCCTCCTTGTTGCCGAAGTAGGCATAGAGCTGCGCCTTGTTGGTGCGGGCGGCGGCCACGATCCGCTCGACGCGCGCTCCGGCGATCCCGTGCTCGGCGAACTCCTGGGTCGCCACGTCGAGGATGCGCTGGTACGTCGCCGCTCCACGCGGGCTCAGGGGCTGATCGGGCATGCGCCCCACGCTACCAAACAGAACGGTTGGTTTGCCTGAGGGGTGGGTCTGCGCTTACGGTGGAGACGGATAGACCGAACAGTCTGTTTGCGTGGAAGAAGTGGAAGAAGGAGACGTGGGCGCTATGAGGACCACCGTTGGTTGGCAGCTGGAAGCCCCGTCGACGAGGCTGACGCGGACGTCACTGCGACGGCGTGAGCTGCGCCCCGACGACCTCGCGGTCCGGGTGGACTACTGCGGTGTCTGCCACACCGACCTGCACGCCGTCGACGCCGCCAGGCACGGGGAGACCGGCCGGGGGCCCTTGGTGCCGGGGCACGAGTTCACGGGCGTGGTGACCGGGACCGGCCCCGAGGTGACCCGCTTCGCGATCGGCGACCCGGTCGCGGTGGGCAACATCGTCGACTCGTGCGGCGAGTGCGCCATGTGCCGGGCCGACCAGGAGAACTTCTGCCACACCTTCCCGACCCTGACGTACGACGGCGTCGACCGGCACGACGGTTCGCCGACGCTGGGCGGCTGGTCGCGCGAGTACGTGGTCCGCGAGAGCTTCGCCTACTCCCTCCCACCGGGCCTGGACCCGGCCGCCGCCGCTCCGCTGCTCTGCGCCGGGATCACGGTCTGGGAGCCGCTGTACGCCCTGGGGGTGGGGCCGGGGACCCGGCTCGCGGTGGCGGGCCTGGGCGGTCTCGGCCACCTCGCGGTCAAGCTCGCGGTGGCGCTGGGCGCCGAGACCTGGGTCATCAGCCGCTCACCCGACAAGGCCGACGACGCCCGTCGTCTCGGCGCGCACGGTCTCCTCGTATCGACGGACCCGGAGCAAATGGCCGCCGCCCGCGACCGGTTCGACGTCGTCATCGACACGATCTCCGCGCCGCACGACCTCGGCCCGTACCTCCGCCTGGTCGCCATGGACGGGACGCTCAGCCATCTCGGCCACCTCGGCGCCCTCACCGTGGAGGCCATGGACCTCCTCGTGGGCCGCAAGAAGCTCAGCTCGGCGGGCAGCGGAGGCAGGCGCGCGACGTCGGCGATGCTGGAGTTCTGCGCGGAGCGCGGCATCGCCGCGGACGTCGAACTGCTCCCGTCGGCGCGTGTCGAGGAGGCGCTGGACCGCCTGCGGCGCAACGACGTCCGCTATCGGTTCGTCCTGGATATGTCGGACCTGGGGGAGGGGTCAGTGGTCTGAGAGGTCGTTAAGTCCGTTTTCTATTAGTGACCTCGTCCGGGGTGGGTGGGGAAGCCCTGGCGGGCGAGGCGGCTGCGGGTGACGTTCATGGCCGGGTCGTCGGTGGGCATGCCGAGGAGTTCGTGCAGATCACGGACCCAGAACGCCTGATCGGGGTAGGTGTTGAAGGCGTTCAGGATGACCTGGTAGGCGGTGGTCAACTCAGGCGGTTCGGATTCGGGCCCGGTCGGGCCGGGTTCCGCAAGGACCTTCCGGGTCGTGACGAGTTCCGCCGAACGCGCCTCGGCCTCGGCCGGAGCAGCGTTCAAGTGCTCGATCTGCTCGCGCAGTTCGCCGGCCCGGGTGGCGGCCGCGTCGTGCCGGATCTGGAGATCTGTCATGAGTTCGGTGACGTTCACGCGGCCGCCACGAAGTCATCGTGCCAGGCTGGTGCAGGCGTGGTGAGGCGGCGGCTCATGTTCGCGGTGGATGCCCAGTAGATGCGCGAGGCGGCATTGTCGGGCCGGTGGTCGTACCCGCGGACCAGACGCCGGTGCAACATCGACGTGCCGTTGACCTGCTCCACCACTCATCTCTTCGGTTGCGGAACGAAGCCCTTGCCCTGGTCGGTGGGGTTGCGGCGGACGACGTCGACGGTGATGTCGAGCATCGCGCCGTGGATGACGGCCTTGTCCTTGAGTGATACTGCGCCGGCTGAACGGGGTGACCGCGCCAGCGTGGCGCACCGCATGACCGGCGGGGAGTTGACGCTCGGGGCGGTGCTGGCGCAGTTGGAACTGCCTGATCCGCAACCGCCCGCACCCCCGGCACCGAAACTTCCGGCCTACTAGCAGATCATGGCGGTGTTCACGGCGGCCGACCATCCGCTGAGGGCGCGGCAGACTGCGAGGCGATGGACCTGACGGTCGCGCCCAACAACATCAACAACATCCGCCTGAAGCTCAAACGGCTGGACGACCGCGGGATCCTGGCCGAGACCGAGCAGGGATTGTTCACTCAGCCCCGGCCGTAGCGGCCCGGCGCCTCTGCGGCCTGCCGCCCACCCCGAACGAAACCAAGAATCGGACATGAGGTTTCATGCAGCCCCCTTACAACCCCACCGCCGCCCGCAGCGCCTCTACACGGTCCGTCTTCTCCCAAGTGAACTCCGGCAGCTCACGGCCGAAGTGGCCGTAGGCGGCGGTCTGGGCGTAGATCGGGCGGAGCAGGTCGAGGTCGCGGATGATGGCGGCTGGACGGAGGTCGAAGACCTCGTCGATCGCCTTCTCGATCTTGTCCGTGTCGACTTTGGCGGTACCGAAGGTCTCGACGAACAGGCCCACCGGCTCGGCCTTGCCGATCGCGTACGCGACCTGCACCTCGCAGCGCGAGGCCAGACCGGCGGCGACCACGTTCTTTGCCACCCAGCGCATCGCGTAGGCCGCTGAGCGGTCCACCTTGGACGGGTCCTTGCCGGAGAAGGCGCCGCCGCCGTGCCTGGCCGCCCCGCCATACGTGTCGAGGATGATCTTGCGGCCGGTGAGGCCGGCGTCGCCCATCGGGCCGCCGATCTCGAAGCGGCCGGTCGGGTTGACCAGGAGGCGGTAGTTCTGAACGTCCAGCTTGATGCCGTCGTCGAGGAGAGCCTTCAGTTCCGTCTCCACGACGAACTCGCGGATGTCGGGGGCCAGCAGGGACTCCAGGTCGATGTCCCGGGCGTGCTGGGAGGAGACGACGACCGTGTCGAGGCGGACGGCCTTGTCGCCGTCGTACTCAATGGTGACCTGCGTTTTGCCGTCTGGGCGCAGATAGGGGATGGTGCCGTTCTTGCGGACCTCGGAGAGCCGCTTCGAGAGGCGGTGCG
Organism: Streptomyces sp. NPDC002156; assembly: GCF_053593675.1. Taxonomy (NCBI): domain Bacteria; kingdom Bacillati; phylum Actinomycetota; class Actinomycetes; order Kitasatosporales; family Streptomycetaceae; genus Streptomyces; species Streptomyces sp. NPDC002156. Next base: position 11,944 of record NZ_JBSFDA010000056.1, read on the forward strand.
CCAGGAAGATCGGCAGCGGCATCAGGGTCGGCGTCTCGTCCGTCGCGTAGCCGAACATCAGACCTTGGTCACCGGCGCCCTGGCGGCCCAGTTCGTCCTCGTCGTCCTCGACCCGAGACTCGTACGCAGTATCGACACCCTGCGCGATGTCCGGGGACTGCTTGGAGATGGACACCGAGACGCCGCAGGAGGCGCCATCGAAGCCCTTTTTGGAGGAGTCGTAGCCGATCTCAAGAAGCTTGCTGCGGACGAGCGTCGCGATGTCCACGTAGGCCTTGGTGGTTACCTGGCCAGCCACGTGCACCAGGCCGGTGGTTATGAGCGTCTCGATGGCAACCCGGGAGGTCGGGTCCTTGCGCAGAAGCGCGTCGAGAATAGCGTCGCTGATCTGGTCAGCGATCTTGTCGGGGTGTCCCTCGGTGACGGACTCCGAGGTGAACAAGCGACGGGAGACAAAGTTGGCACGGCTGCCCACAGTTGAAGGGGCGGCTGAGTGCCGGTTCAACCATTCGGAAAACCGTGCCAGGCTGGCCTGTTCGTCAAACGTCTCTTCTGCCTGTCGGCCTGCGTCCTGGGACAGTTCACTGTAGATGCCGCGGAGCAGTGACTCCGTCGTCTCGTCCGTACGATCCTCGTCGGTCATGACCGTGAGCCCCCCTCCTGCGGCTTGTCAAGGCTGAACGGCAAGTATGGTCCTACCTTGTCGATCAGAGTCTTGCGCGCGGTAGATATGTGTGCACTGACGGTCCCTTCCGCCATACCCAGGATGCCCGAGATTTCACGATAGCTGTACCCGCATCGCCACCGGAGGAGCGCCGCTGCATGCTGGCGGGGAGGCATCTGCTCGATTGCGTCCCAGCAGTGCTTCAACGCCGCCTCGGTAAGCGCTGAGTGGCATGTGTCTTGCGGAGGTGCCTGATAGAGCCGAGACCACACATCGGCCTGGTGTCGCCGGGCCCGCTCATTACTGCGGAAGTGATCGATCGCGATATTCGACGCCGTGCCAAACAGCCACCCGGCAAGGGATCCGGGTTCGAGTTGGCGTATCCGGCCCCAGTTCACAGCAGCGGCCTGAAAGGTCTCCTGTACGACGTCTTCGGTGGTCTGTTTGTCCCGCTGGGTGAACAGGAGGACGTGACCGAATAGCCTTCGGGCATGATCGCGGTGGCAGCGTTCGAGTTCCGCACGCCACTCGCGGGGAATCGGCTGCGGAGGCGGTTCCGTCACCCCACGCCCCCAGGGTGCTCGTCCCTGCGGCAGTCCTCGCGGCGGCCGACGGGGGACTCGCCGGAGCCTGAGTCGGTTCCGACCCTCACCCATAGTTCCGGACAGCCGGGCCCTCGCCCCTGCATGACGATGCTGTCGACGGGGGCCGTATGGAACACAGCTACCAACGTCTTGCGTCGGGACCGTTCCGCAAGCAAGTGATAGACCATCACGGCGACCCCTATCACCCCAAGTGTGACCAGAACTGACCAACTGCCATGGCTTGACGCCACCGTCACCACGGCCGCGGGCACAACACCTTTGCACAGTCTCATGCCACGAGGTCGTACCTCGAAGGAAAAACCCTTAGTTCGCTCCTGAAATCCTCAAGCACACCACACATCGCATCCGCCGGGCGGAACTCGTCCGTGCACCGTCGCCCACCGTCAACGGCCGTAGGTGACGTGGTTCTTGCCGGTAGTCGGGTCCCGGTCGGGAACATCATCGGCTGTAGTCTGACCAGCCAGCGCGTAGACAACAGTCGGCCCGACTTCAAGCAGTTCCCCTGCCCGGAGGCAACCCGGGCCCGGATGGCCGCGACCGAGATGGCTCCGCACGTCCTACACCGGCTGCCGACCGGCCGAGATGCCGCACCGCCACGCGTTCAGGTGGCGGCGAAACACCTACGCACTCTCGTGCCACCCTCTCAGACCTTGACGGCGTACGCGACGAAGCCGGCCCAAGTGGTGGGGGAGAGGGCGAGTTGGGGGCCGGCCTTGTCCTTGGAGTCGCGGATGTGGACGGTGCCGGGGCAGGTGGCGACCTCGACGCAGTCGCCCTCGCTGCCGCTGCTGTAGCTGGACTTGTGCCAGGAGAGGGCGACTTCGACGCAGTCATCGCCTTCGGAGCCGCTGTAACTGCTCTTGAACCAGGACAGGTTGGCCGTCGTCCTCATAGTGCCCCTCGCATCCGCTTCAACAGGCTCCGGGAGTCTTCCGGTGTCAGAGCCTGCGAGCGCAGTTTCGCATACCGCTGCTGGAGGACGCTGATCTCTTTCGGGTCAGAGATGAGGCGGCCGTTCTTCTGCCCCTCGGAGTAGCCGAACCACTTGTTCTGCGGTGTCTCCAGCAGTCGCAACGGCCCGTCCAGCCCCGCGTGTACGGGTTGCCGCAGCGACATGACCTGGATCTCCACGTTCCAGTGCCGGTCGATCACGTCCAGCAGGTGGTCGAGCAGTTCCCGCGTGACCTCCTCGCCGCCCGTGTGCCGCTCCAGCACCGCCTGTTCGACGATGAAGCTGAACGAGCACGGCGGATTCCGCTCCAGGGAGAGCAGCTTCTGCCGTTCCTGGCGGGCTTCGATCCGCCTGTTCAACTCCTCCTCGGCGGGTCGCGGCGGCACACTCGTCGTCACGGCCCGCGCGTACGCCTCCGTCTGCAACAGGCCCGGGACCAGACGGCATTCGTACGTACACAGACTGATCGCAGTCCCCTCCATCTGCGCCCACCGCCGGAACCACGCCGCCAGCCCCGGCTGACGGTTCAGAAACTCCGCCGCCTTCTTCAGTGCGCCCGTGTTGCCGAGGGCAACATCCGCCCGCTCCACGAACACCGGATCCGGCATCCTCCTCCCCAACTCCACGGAGGCCACCGTGTGTTCGGAGAACTGCACGGCCTGTGCCAGTTCCTTCCTGCTCATCCCCATGTGTTCGCGCAGGGCCTGGACCACGGCCCCGAACGTCCGCAGACTGTCCGAGGACTCCGGCTCGCCGCCCGTCATCCCCTGCGTGCCCTCAGCCATCGTCGGCCACCTCTCGCGCACTCGCCCCGCTGCACACACCCGATCCGTCCATGGTCACGCCCGGTGATGAGTACTGTCCAGTCCGTAACCGCGTACGCTGCCCCGGCGTACACGGCTACGGCCTGGTGAAGTGCTGCTCCCGCCCGGCACATTGGGCTCATGAGCGCACCTTCAGCCCCTCAACACCCGGTTACCGTACGTATGTTCAGGCAGCGGCTAAGTGCCACTCCGCGCGGTGCCCGCCTCGCCCGGCGCCTCGCTGTGGGCCAGCTGAACGCCTGGCGCATCCCGTACGGCTCGGAGGTCTCCGAGGCCGTCGCGCTGATCGTCGCCGAGCTGGCCGCGAACGCGGTGACCCACGGACGTGTCCCCGGCCGGGACTTCGAGCTACGGCTCGGGCTCATGACGGGCAGCGTGCGCGTAGAGGTCACCGACAGCCGCAGCGGACCGCGTCCGCCGGGCCCGATGGACGTACGGCCCCCTGCGCGGCTGGCGGAGTGCGGGCGCGGACTGCTCGTCGTGGACGCGGTGGCGGACCGGTGGGAGATCCTGGACCGGGAGCCGCCGGGGAAGACGGTACGGGCCGAGGTGGACGTACCGGGGTGGCGGCAGGGGCTGGAGCAGATCCCGACAGGCATCAAGGCGTAAAACGCTATCGTCAGCATCATGGCCCGAACAGTCATCGACCTCGACGAAGAGATGGTCGCCGAGGCCATGCGTATCTTCGGCACCAAGACCAAGGCGAAGGCGGTGCGCCTGGCCATGGAGGATGCCGTCAAGCGCCACCTGCGCCAGGAGTTCTTCGACGCCATGGACTCCGGTGAACTCGACTTCAGCGAAATCATCAAGAACACCGGCCCTCGCAATGCCGACGGCTCCCTCAAGCGCACCGGCGGCCAGGGCGCCTGATGCCGGCGACCCGCTGCACGAGCGCTACCTGCTCGCCGTGTGCCATCCCACCGAGTACGACGGCGACTTCGACATGATCGGCAGCCTCACCGGACAGCCGACCCGATGGGTAGTTCCCCCGGGCGCCGCCGACAACTGACTTGGGGCTGAACCGTCCCCCCCCGCCTTCAGTTTTCCCTCAGCTTCGCCCCCCACCGTGTCCCCATGTCAGAACACCGCCCCCGTACCCCCGAAACCGAGCGCAGCCGCCGCTGGTTCATGAACAAGGCGCTGCTCACCGGTGGAGTCGCCGCCCTGGCGACCATGACCGGCTGCTCCTCCGGCTCCTCCGACTCCGCCAGTACGAGTGCCTCCTCCTCGTACGGCGGCCCCCCGAACGGCATGCCCTCGGGCGGCCCCGGCGGTGGCGGCGGGGGAGGGATGGGACCCGGGGCCAGTGAGGTCAAGTACGCCGACTTCACCGGTGTCACCACCGACGGGAAGATCGTCGACGACCTCTACTCCATCCACTCCACCGACGTCTCGACCGACTCCGTCGTCAAGGCCGCGCAGGCCTTCCTCGACGGGCTCTCCAGCGCCGAGCGGAAGTCCTGCGTCTTCGACGTGGACGACGACGAATGGCTGAAGTGGAGCAACGTCGACGGGTACGAGCGCCAGGGCGTCCGGATGGGCGACATCACCGAGAAGCAGCGCAACCTCGGGTACGCGCTCCTCGGCGTCGCCCTGTCCGCCGACGGGCTCACCCAGACCCGCAACATCATGAAGCTCAACGCGTTCCTCGGCGACTACAGCGGCGGCGGCAGGGACACCCTCACCGAAGGCGCCTACTTCTTCACCTTCATGGGGAACCCCTCCACCACCAAGCCCTGGGGTTTCCAGTACGAGGGCCATCATGTTGCCATCAACTACTTCGTCCTCGGTGACCAGGTCGTCATGACCCCGACCTTCATGGGCTCGGAGCCGACCTCGGCCACCTACAAGGGCGAGAAGATCACCACGTTCAAGAAGGAGACCACCGCCGGTCTGGCGGCGCTGCGCGCGCTCACCGACGCCCAGCGCAAGAAGGTCATCTCCTCCGAGACCAAGGCCGGCGACAACCTGAAGGCCGGTGCGGGCCAGGACAACCTCAAGCTCGCCTACCAGGGCCTGGCCGCCGCCGAGTTCAGCGACACCGCGCGGACCAAGCTGCTCGACCTGGTGCGCGTCTACGTCGGCAACATGGCCGACGCGCACGCGGAGGTACGGATGTCCGAGGTGGAGGAGCACCTGGACGACACGTACTTCTACTGGATCGGCGAGACCAAGGACTCCTCCGCCTTCTACTACCGCGTGCACAGCCCCGTCGTGCTGATTGAGTACGACGCCCAGTCGCCCCTCGCCTACGGCAACAAGTCCTCAACCGGAGGCACGGGCGGCGGCATGGGCGGCCCCGGCGGGACGCCCACCCAGCAGCACATCCACACCATCATCCGCACCCCCAACGGCGGCGACTACGGCGTCGATCTGCTCAAGCTCCATCTGGAGAACGACCACTGACGGACCGTCGGTACGGAAGCCAAAGTGCCGCCACCCGGGCATGGATGACGGCACGTCAGCTGTACACGTGGCGCGGGGTCAGCTCACCTGGCCCATGCCCGCCGCGTTCGGCCAGCTCTGGGCGGCGGGCCAGCCCGTCGCCGGGGCGGGTGCCAGGCCCGGTCCTGTCGTGCCGCGGACCTGGGCGGCCGTGAGGCCGTTGCGGGCCGGGACGCCGGACGGGGTGGGCTGCTGCTGGCCCATCGGCATCTGGGGCTGCTGCATCTGCGGCTGGGGGACCGGCTGCGGCTGCTGCTGCATGGGCATCTGCATCTGCATGCCCGCGCCGCCGTAGCTCTGCGCACCGCCGTAGCTCTGCGCGGCCATCGCGGCCGGCATCTGCTGCATGGCGGCGGGCATCGGCATGGCCGGTTGGGGGGACGGCATGCCGCTACCGAGGGCCTGAGCGGCAAGGCCGGGCATACCGCCCCCGTTGGTGGCACCGACGAGTCGGTCCACCGCCGCCGTGCCCGAGCTGTAGTTGGTCCCTGTACCCAGCTCGGGCACGGCGGCTCCCCTCCGGCTCCCGTAGAGCACCTGTTCCAGGCCGGACACCAGGCGACGCACGTCCGTCTGGGGGCGCACCACGAGACGCACGAAGCGGCTGGAGGAGCCGATCTTGTTGCCGCACTCGCGGATCAGGATGCGATGCTCGGTGAGCATCCGGTCCCGGACCACGGTGCCCTCGGCGCCGACGGGCAGGCGCACGAAGAGGAAGTTGCCCTGCGACGGGTAGACCGTCAGACCGGGCAGGGAGGAGAGCTGGCTCGCCATGTCGAGGCGGTCACGGCGCACCTGCTGGAGGCTCTGCATGTACTCCTGGCCATGCTCCTTGAGCATGAACACCACGTACTCGGCGAAGGCGTTGAGGTTCCACTTCGGCAGCATCGAACGGATCCGGCCCGCGAGCGACGGGTTGGCGACCATGTAGCCGAAGCGGATGCCGTGCAGACCGAAGTTCTTGCCGAGGCTGCGCAGGACGATCACGTTGGGGCGGATCATCGCCTCCTGCACGACGCTCGGTTCGGCCTCCGCGTCGGCGAACTCCAGGAACGACTCGTCGATGATGACGAGGTCGAGGTCGGCCATCGCGTCCATGAACTGCACGAGCGCGTGCTTGTGCAGGAAGCCGCCGTCGGGGTTGTTGGGGTTGCAGATGACAGCGACCCGGGTGCCGCGCGCCCGGATGAACTCGGCGTACTGGGCGAGGTCGAGGTTGAAGCCGCTGGACTCCTGGAGCGGGAACATGTCGACCCGCTTGCCGGTCTCCATGGGCTGGTCGGTCCAGCGGCCGAAGGTGGGGACGGGGACGGCGAGGGACTCACGGACCAGCAAGTGGTCGATCCAGGTGATCAGTTCGGTCGAGCCGTTGCCCATCGCCACTGCCTGCGGCGGCAGTTGGAGCAGATTGCACAGCTCGGCCGTGATCGTGTCGGCGCTGCTCGGGTAGTACGTGATGATGTCCCGCAGCCGCGCCGACATGGTGTCCATCATGGCCGGGGTGGGGAAGTACGGGTTGCAGGGAATGCAGAAGTCGACCGGACCGGTCCCGTCGCTCTCTCGCGCCAGCGCAGCCATCGACGGGCTGTGGGCCGCCGTGCTGCGAAAGAGCGAGGTGACGTTGTCGGCCATGGAACCTCCGTATGTGGCGAACCCGTTGGGGAGGACGGGCCCTCCGACTCTTGGGTGGCCCGCGCGGGGGAGCGCGGGCCAGCCTTAGATACGGATGCCTGTGGGGCGCTGTTCAACGGCTGTGGTTTCGATGGGAATTTGTGAAACTCCTGTGAAACCGATCATCACTCTTACCGTTGGTAACGTTTGCTGTCACCATGGCTGATGGAGATTACGCGCCGAATGAGTGGATCGTCGTCGTGCGATAAATCCGGTCGGGGCGCAGCACGGTGGAGGGGAAATCCGGCCGGTTCGGGGAGTCCGGGTAGTGCTGGGTCTCCAGGCACAGCGCGTCGCCCTGACGGTGGATCGTGCCGCCGCTGCCGACGAGGGTGCCGTCGAGGAAGTTGCCCGAGTAGAACTGGAGCCCCGGCTCGGTGGTCGCGATCCGCAGTGTGCGCCCGGACGACGGGTCCTTGAGGGTGGCGACGTGTTCCGGCTCGGCCGTGACGCCCTTGTCGAGCACCCAGTTGTGGTCGAACCCCTTGGCGTACAGCAGTTGTTGGTGGGCGGCGCGCAGATCCGCGCCGACCGTCTTGGGCGTACGGAAGTCGAATGGGGTGCCCGCGACCTCGGCCGGTTCACCGGTGGGGATCAGGCCGGCGTCGACGGGGGTGTAGCGGGCGGCGGCGATGTCCAGCTCGTGCCAGAGGACCGAGCCGCCGCTCTCGCCGGCCAGGTTCCAGTAGACGTGGTTGGTGAGGTTGACGACGGTGGCCCTGTCGGTGGTCGCCTCGTAGTCGATCCGCCAGTCGCCGTCCTCGGTGAGGGTGTAGGTCACCTTCGTCGTGAGGGTGCCGGGGAAGCCCATCTCGCCGTCGGCGCTGGTGAGTTGGAGACGCAGGCCGACGTCCGTGCCCTGCTCGAAGGGCTCGATGTCCCACACCCGCTTGTCGAAGCCCTCGGTTCCGCCGTGCAGGCTGTTCTCGCCGTCGTTGACGGACAGTTGGTACGAGGTGCCGTCCAGCGTGAACCGGCCCGCGCCGATCCGGTTGCCGTACCGGCCGATCAGCGCGCCGAAGTAGGGGCTGGCGGCGACATAGTCCTCGATGCTGTCGAAGCCCAGGGAGACATTGGCGTACCGGCCCTCCCGGTCCGGGATCTCCAGGGACTGCACGATCCCGCCGTACGACAGGACCTTCAGCCGGGTGCCGCCGTTCTCCAGCGACCAGCGGTGGATCTCCGTCCCGTCGGCGAGCTTGCCGAAGAGTTCCTTCATGGTGTTCCTGCCTCCCCACATGCGGAGGGGCCTCGCGGACGGACTGCCCGCGAGGCCCCGGCGAACTACCTGTCTACGAACCGACCTTGCGCTTGTTCCACACGTCGAACCCGACCGCGGCCAGCAGGGCCAGGCCCTTGATGACCTGCTGCCAGTCGGAGCCGACACTGAGGAGGTTCATGCCGTTGTTCAGCACGCCGAGGACGAGACCGCCGATGATCGCGCCGAGGATGGTGCCGACACCGCCGCTCATGGACGCGCCACCGATGAACGCCGAGGCGATCGCCTCGAGTTCGTAGTTGAGGCCCGCCTTCGGCGAGGCCGCGTTGAGGCGGGCGGCGATGGCCATACCGGCCAGGGCCGCGAGCGCGCCCATGTTCAGGAAGACCAGGAAGGTGACCTTCTTGTCCCTGACGCCGGACAGCTTCGCCGCCGGAAGGTTGCCGCCGATCGCGTAGATGTGGCGGCCGAAGACGGCGTTGCGCATGACGTAGCCGTAGCCGACCACCAGGACACCGAGGATCAGGAGGATGATCGGCGCGCCCTTGTAGCTGGCGAGCAGCATCGTGACGACGAGGATCGCGGCGACGATGGAGACGAGCTTGAGCAGGAAGATGTTCCTGGGCAGCACCTCCAGCGCGAACTCCTGCTGCCGCTTGCGGTCACGGACCTCCTGCAGCACCGCGAAGACGATCAGGGCGAGGCCCAGCAGCAGCGTGAGGTTGTGGTAGTTGGTCTCCGGACCGGTCTCGGGCAGGAAGCCGTTGCCCATCTTCTGCAGACCGTCCGGGAACGGACCGAGGGTCTGGCCCTCCAGCAGGATCTCCGTCAGCCCGCGGAAGATCAGCATGCCGGCGAGGGTGACGATGAACGACGGTATGCCGCCGTACGCGATGAAGAAGCCCTGTACCGCGCCCGCCACCGCGCCCATGAGCAGGCACAGCACCACGGCGACCGGCCACGGCACATCGTGCTGCACCGTCAGTACGGCCGCGAACGCGCCCACGAACGCCGTCAGTGAGCCGACCGACAGGTCGATGTGGCCCGCGATGATCACCAGCATCATGCCGATCGCGAGGATCAGGATGTAGCTGTTCTGCAGGACCAGGTTGGAGACGTTGCGCGGCAGCAGCAGGTCGCCGTCGGTCCAGACCGCGAAGAGGGCGACGATCAGGCCGAGGGCTATCAGCATGCCGTACTGGCGCATGTTGCGGCGCAGGCCGTCCAGCACCAGCTGGAGCAGGCCACCGCCGGTGGCCGAGCCGCCGGACTTCCCGGGCGGCGCCGGGGCCGGGGTCTTGGCGGTCACATCCGTGCTCATCGGGATACCTCTTTGTCCTTCGTCATCTGGCGCATCAGCACTTCCTGCGTGGCCTCGGCCCGCGGGACCTCGCCCGTGAGCCGCCCGGCGGCCATGGTGTAGATGCGGTCGCACATACCGAGCAGTTCGGGCAGCTCGGAGGAGATGAAGACGACCGCCTTGCCCTCGGCGGCCAGCTTGTCGATCACCGTGTAGATCTCGAACTTGGCGCCCACGTCGATCCCGCGGGTCGGCTCGTCCAGGATCAGCACCTCGGGACCCGCGAAGATCCACTTGCTGAGGACGACCTTCTGCTGGTTGCCGCCCGACAGCTTGCCCACCGGCTCGAAGACGGTCGGCGCCTTGATGTTCATGGATTTGCGGAAGCCCTCGGAGACCTGCCGCTCCTCGTGCTCGTCGACGACACCGCGCTTGGAGACCTTGCCCAGGGCACTGAGCGAGATGTTGCGGTTGATGGTGTCGATGAGGTTGAGGCCGTAGTGCTTGCGGTCCTCGGTGACGTACGCGATCCCGTGGCCGACCGCCTCGGGCACGGTCTTCGTACGGATCTCCTTGCCGTCCCGGAGGACCGAGCCGCTCGTGTACCGGCCGTAGGTGCGCCCGAAGACACTCATCGCGAGTTCGGTGCGGCCGGCGCCCATCAGGCCCGCGATCCCGACGATCTCACCGCGCTTGACGTTGATCGACACGTCGTCGACCACCTTGCGCTGCTGGTCGATCGGGTGGTGCACGGTCCAGTTGCGGACCTCAAGGGCCGGGGCCGCGCCGACCTCCCCCTCGTACGGGGTGCGCTCGGGGAACCGGTGGTCGAGGTCGCGGCCGACCATTCCGCTGATGATCCGGTCCTCGGTGGTCTCCGCCGCCTTCACGTCGAGGGTCTCGATGGACCGCCCGTCGCGCAGGATCGTCACCGAGTCGGCGACCTTGCGGATCTCGTTGAGCTTGTGGGAGATGATGATCGAGGTGATGCCCTGGTTCTTCAACTCCAGGATGAGATCGAGGAGTTTGCCGCTGTCCTCGTCGTTCAGCGCGGCGGTCGGCTCGTCGAGGATGAGCAGTTTCACCTTCTTCGACAGCGCCTTCGCGATCTCCACGAGCTGCTGCTTGCCCACGCCGATGTCGGTGACGCGGGTCTCCGGGTGGTCGTCGAGGCCGACCCGGCGCAGCAGTTGGGACGCGTGCCGCAGGGTCTCGTTCCAGTTGATGAACCCACGCGTGGCGTGCTCGTTGCCGAGGAAGATGTTCTCGGCGATGGAGAGATACGGCACCAGGGCCAGTTCCTGGTGGATGATCACGATGCCGTGCTGTTCGCTGGCCCTGATGTCCTTGAAGGTGGAGATCTCTCCCTCGAAGAGGATGTCCCCCTCGTAACTCCCGTGCGGGTGGACGCCGGAGAGGACCTTCATCAAGGTCGACTTGCCGGCGCCGTTCTCCCCGCAGATGGCATGGACCTCGCCCTGACGGACGGTCAACGTGACGTCCGACAGCGCCTTGACGCCAGGAAAGGTCTTGATGATCGAGCGCATTTCCAGGACGGGTCCCGCCATGGTCGTGCCTTCCAATCCCTAGAATGCGGCGGTTAGTTGAGGTCGCTCGCCTTGATGTAGCCCGAGTCGACGACGACCTTCTGGTAGTTCGACTTGTCCACGCTCACCGGGGTGAGCAGGTACGCGGGAACGACCTTCGAGCCGTTGTCGTACGTCTTGGTGTCGTTGGTCTCCGGCGTCTTGCGGTTGAGCGCCGCGTCGACCATGTTCGCGGCCACCTTGGCGAGTTCGCGGGTGTCCTTGTAGACGGTCATCGACTGCTCGTCCGCGATGATCGACTTCACCGAGGCGACCTCGGCGTCCTGGCCGGTGACGACCGGCAGCGGCTTGCTCGCGCTGCCGTAGCCGTCCGACTTCAGCGCCGAGATGATGCCGATGGAGATGCCGTCGTACGGCGAGAGCACCGCGTCGACCTTGCCGCTCTTGTACGAGGCGGTGAGGATGTCGTCCATGCGCCGCTGCGCGGTGGCACCGTCCCAGCGCAGGGTGGTGACCTGCGTCAGCTCGGTCTGGCCGGACTTGACGACGAGCTGCTTCTTGTCGATGTACGGCTGCAGGACCTTCATCGCGCCGCCGAAGAAGTACCGCGTGTTGTTGTCGTCGTTGGAGCCCGCGAACAGCTCGATGTTGAACGGCCCCTTCTTGGAGCCGTCCGCCAGGCCGAGCTTCTCCAGGATGTAGTTGCCCTGGAGCTCGCCGACCTTCTCGTTGTCGAAGGACGCGTAGTAGTCGACGTTCTCGGAGCCGAGGATCAGACGGTCGTACGAGATCACCGGGATGTCGGCTTCCGCGGCCTGCTCGAGCACGTTGTTCAGCGACTTGTTGTCGATCGCGGCGATGATCAGCGCGTCCACGCCCTGCGTGATCATGTTCTCGATCTGCGAGACCTGCTGGTCCGGCTCGTCCTCGCCGAAGACCAGCTTGGTCTTGAAGCCCTTGGACTCCAGGTTCTTGACGACGTTGGCGCCGTCGGCGATCCAGCGCTCGGAGGACTTGGTCGGCATGGAGATGCCGACGGTCGCGTCCTTGGCGTCGGCGGAGCCCGCCTCGCTGCCACCATCGCTGCTCTGACCACAGGCGGTGAGGGAGAGGGCGAGAGCGGCGGAGGAGGCTATGGCGGAGAGTGCGGCTCTGCGAGTACGCATGATCATCATCCTTGATGTCGTGAGGCCTGGAGCGGTCTGGCGGTACGGGCGCCCTGTGGGCTGAGCGAGGGAGAGACCGAGCGGAGTCGTGGAGACGAGTCGTGGTGGAGTCTGTTCGACTGCGTCGTGTTTTGTGAAGGGGCGTTGTCCGTAACGTTATGCAGGCGTTTCGAACCGCTTGAGGGCGCCCGGCAGCCGCGAGCCGAGCGGCGCCATGTCGCCGTCCGCCCCGTGCCGCGCGAGCAGGTCCAGAGCGAGCCGGCCGCGCCGCACCCGTTCCTTGGCCGTGGACAGCGTCAGGTCGCGCATGTGGTTCCCGTAGGGGTAGATCCCGGGCGCCTTGGACAGCCCGAACTTCAGGTAGAGCGGTGCGCCGCGCCGGATCAGCTCGGCGACCTCGTACATCCGCACATAGCCGCCGAGGTCGTCCGGCGCCTCGATGTACATGTCCATCGGAGCGGCCGACACCCGCCGGATTTCGGTGAGATGATCGAGCGTCAGATCGCTCGGTACGTTGATCGAGTCGCCGCCGAGGTTCTCGTACACCGCGTACGCGCTCGGGTTCACCGGACCGATCAGCGCCGACACCTTGAGCGTCGTGTCGGCCGGGATGATTCCCCCGACTCGCGCCCGGTGCAGGGTCCACAGCACGCCCTCGTCGGCGACGAGCAGGCACTTGACGCCCAACTCCGTTGCCCTGATGGCGTCTTCGACGCACCCGGCGACCGCGTCATGGCCCCGGGCGCGCAGCCCGCCGCCCTTGGAGTCGGTACGGGTGGAGCCGCCGATGTCCCAGGTGCCGCGCGGACCGGTGAACAGGCACAGCTCGATGTCACGCTCGGCCGTCGCCTCCACCATCTCGGTGATCTCGGCGTCGGTGAGCATCCAGACACCGCTGCCCTGGCTGACCCGGTGGATCGGCACATCGAGCCGCGAGGATTCCTTGAGGACGACGCCGAGCGCCTCGGGCCCCTCCACGGAGGGCACCTCGGTACGCCAGCGACCGCCGCCGGGGAAGGTGTGCGGGGAGGAGTCGGAGGGGTCGAGTGCGGGCACGTCCAGGCCGAGCGCGGCGAGCGCCTGCTCTCCGGGGCGGCGGGCTGCGGAGGCGGTGGTGTCGGTCACAATCTGTCCTTCAGGTTCGGCAGGTTCGGTATTTCGGACGAGGTTCGCGGCTCTGGGTGCACAAGGCTTTGGATGTACGCCGGTACGGGGTCGTCAGGTACCCCGTACCGGCGTACGGCTCAGGGGTGTGTCATGGCCGCAGCAGGACCTTTCCGACCTTCGGATCGCCGGACCCCACCAACTCGATGGCCTGCGGAAACTCCTCCAGCGGCAGCTCGTGCGTGACCAACGGCAGCGGATCGAGGAGCCCGGCCCCGAAGACCCGCACCGTGTGCGCCCACGCGTCCGGCGCGGCGCCGAACACGGTGTGCACCTCCAGCTGCCGTACGACGAGATCCGTCGGGTCGAGCCCGTCCGCACCCGGCGCCGGGATCCCCGTCAGGACCAGCCGGCCACCGCGCCGCAGCAGGGCGGCGGCGGTACGCGCCGCGTCCGCGGACCCGGCGGTCTCGATGACGACGTCGAAGTCGTCCGGCAGCTCCTGGTCCTTCGTACGGAAGTCCGTGGCGCCGAACCGCTTCGACAGCTCGGCCCGGTCCGGACGTGTCCCCACGACCAGCAGCTCGGACGGCGAACCCGCCTTCAGGAACTGCACGGCGAACATCCCGAGCGTCCCGGTGCCCACCACGGCCACCCGCTCACCCGGAACGGCGTTCGCCTTGAGCGCGGCGGCCGCGATGCACGCGGCCGGCTCGAGGAGCGCCGCCGCCGTGAGATCCGCGTCCTCCGGCAACACGTGCAGCAGCCGCGCGGGCAGCGTCAGCGTGGTCGCCATCGCGCCGGGCTCGGTGAACCCGGTCTCCTCGTACCCGGCACTGCACAACGTTGTCTCGCCCGCGTGACAGCGGTCGCACACCTGGCAGTTGCGGAAGCCTTCCCCAACGACCTTGCGCCCCACGAGAGTTGCCGGAACCCCGGCCCCGACCGCCGCCACCGTCCCGGACCACTCGTGGCCGGGGATCAGCGGGTAACGGACGTACCCCTCGGGCCTGTTGCCCTGGTAGACCTCGCGGTCGCTGCCGCAGATCCCGGCCGCGTGGACCCGTACGAGGGCCTCGCCGGCCTCCGGCTGCCGAGGCTCGTGCGGCACCAGACGGTGCTCGCCCGGAGCCTCGATCACCACGGCGCTGCTCACTCGGTCCCCTTGGGCTTGCGCTGCTCCCAGCCCTCGGCCCACAGGTCGAAGCGGGCCTGCTGCTGCGGGAACTCCGCCGCCGCGTCCACGTCCAGCTCGACACCGAGGCCGGGCTTGTCGGAGAGGTGGAAGTAGCCGTCCACGACCTCGGGGGCGCCCGAGACGACCTTCTTGATCTCCGCGTCCGCGAAGTCGTTGAAGTGTTCGAGGATCTTGAAGTTCGGGGAGGTGAAGCCGACCTGGAGGGAGGCGGCCGTCAGGACCGGCCCGCCCACGTTGTGCGGCGCGACCAGCACGTAGTGCGTCTCGGCGGTCGCGGCCAGCTTGCGGGTCTCCCAGATGCCGCCGATGTGACCGACGTCCGGCTGGATGATGTCCACGGCCTGGCTCTCGAAGAGCTCCCGGAACTCGATCCGGTCGTGGATCCGCTCACCCGTGGCCACCGGGATGTCGACCTTCGCGGCGACCTTCTCCAGCGCCTTCAGGTTCTCCGGCGGGCAGGGCTCCTCCAGCCACGCGGGCTTGAAGGGTGCCAGGTCCTTGGCGAGACGGACGGCGGTGGCGGGGGAGAAGCGGCCGTGCATCTCCAGCATCAGCTCGGAGTCCGGCCCGATCGCGTCGCGCACGGCCTCGATCAGGGAGACCGCGTACATGCTCTGCTCGTGGTCCAGCTCGAAGTGGCCGGTCCCGAAGGGGTCGATCTTGAGCGCCTTGTACCCGCGCTCCATGACGCCCTGCGCCGCCTTGTGGTACGCCTCGGGCGTGCGCTCCGTGGTGTACCAGCCGTTGGCGTACGCCTTGACCTTGTCGGTGACCTTGCCGCCGAGGAGCTGCCACACCGGTACGCCGAGGGCCTTGCCCTTGATGTCCCAGCAGGCCATCTCGATCACGGCGATGCCGGACATCACGATCTCGCCGGCCCGGCCGTAGTCGCCGTACTTCATGCGCTTGACCAGATCCTCGACAGCGAACGGGTCGGAGCCGAGAATGTGGTTGGTCTTCGCCTCGTGCAGATAGCCGAGCAGCGCGTCGGTGTGGCCCAGCATGCGGGTCTCGCCGACGCCGGTGAGTCCCTCGTCGGTGTGCACCTGGACGTAGGTCAGGTTCCGCCACGGCGTCCCGACCACGTGCGTGCTGATTCCCGTGATGCGCACGGTACTCCCTAAGTCCTTTGGCCTGTTCGAGATATCGTCACTTGTTCGAAATGCTGTCGCGACAGTAAGGACGCATTGGCCGGGGTGTCAATGGGTCGAACGCACATCACTTCGCCGTGTCGTGGACGGCCGTCATCGGCGCCCACATCGCCGCGCCGCGGCCCTCCCGCCCACCGCATGCTGCGTTATCCAACCGTGACGCCTTCCTGATGCAGCCCTCTTGACCGGCATGAATTGTTAGCGCTCACAATGACCTCCGCGTTCACCAGTTGTCGCCCGACGGCATCCAAGGAGGTCCGAGAGTCATGTCGGCAGTGCCCCAAATGGCCTTCCCGCCCGGTGCCTTGGGGCAATCCGGAGCCCCGGAGTGAAGCCGGCGGCCCGGAAACGACCGCCCGCACCACAGGACTTATCCGCAGACGATCGCCAGGGAGGTGCCGTGAGCAACCCGCAGAGCAACTCGCAGCTCCGGCCGCCCACCATGGCCGACGTGGCACGCCAGGCCGGCGTGTCCCACCAGACCGTGTCCCGCGTCCTCGGGGATCACCCCAACGTACGGATCGAGACCCGGGCCAGGGTGCTGCACGCCATCGAGGAGATGGGCTACCGCCGCAACTCCTCCGCCCGGGCCCTGGCGACCCGGCGCACCCTGACCCTGGGTGTGGTCGCCTCCAACACCACGCTCTACGGACCGGCCAGCACGCTCTTCGCGCTGGAGGACGCCGCGCGTGCCGAGGGATATCTCGTCTCGACGGTCAGTCTGCGCGAACTGACGGTCGAGACACTGTCCGAGGCCCTGGACCGGCTCAGCGAAGGCGGGGTGGAGGGAGTGATCGCCCTCGCCCCCCAGCGCTCGGCGGTCGAGGCCCTCACCGAACTCCGCCACCCCTTCCCGGTGGTGGCCGTCGGAACCGGGTCCGGCGTGGAGATCCCCAGCGTCAACGTCGACCAGCGACTGGGCGCACGGCTGGCCACCGGCCATCTGCTCGCCATGGGCCACCGCACGGTCTGGCATCTCGCCGGGCCCGAGGACTGGCAGGAGGCCGCGGACCGGGCCGACGGCTGGCGGGCGACCCTCGAAGCGGCAGGGGTGGAACCGCCCTCGCCGCTGCGCGGGGACTGGAGCCCGCTGTCGGGCTACCGGGCAGGCCAGGAACTGGCGGGCTGGGTGGGCCGCGGTCTGACCGCGGTCTTCGTGGCCAACGACCAGATGGCCCTGGGGGTGCTGCGGGCCCTGCGCGAGGCGGGCGTGCGCACTCCCCAGGACGTGGCGGTGGTCGGCTTCGACGACATCCCGGAGTCGGAGTTCTTCGCCCCGCCGCTCACCACCGTCCGGCAGGACTTCTCGGCGGTGGGCTCGCGCTCCATCGCCCTGCTGCTGGACCTCATCGAGGGCCGGACGCCCTCAGGGACGTCCCAGGTCGCCATCGAACCCCAACTCCTCGTTCGCGCCAGCACGTTCCCGTACAACC
This sequence comes from Streptomyces sp. NPDC002156, assembly GCF_053593675.1. Lineage (NCBI taxonomy): Bacteria > Bacillati > Actinomycetota > Actinomycetes > Kitasatosporales > Streptomycetaceae > Streptomyces > Streptomyces sp. NPDC002156. The sequence continues at coordinate 29,223 of NZ_JBSFDA010000056.1, forward strand.
CCTAGCACCGACCCGATCGTCCCCACGACAGCACGCGGTCGATATCTCGAACAATGATCGACAGGCTGGACGCAGTGTGTGCGTCGGCTCTTCAAAGGAGAAGAACATGCTCAACAGACGGAACTTCCTCACTGCGGCGGTCGGCGTGGCGGCGGCGACGGGCCTGGCGGCCTGCGCCAAGGAGGACGACAGTTCCACTGGCTCCACCTCCGGTGGCAGCAAGGCGCTCGTCCTCGGCTTCTCCCAGGTCGGCTCCGAGAGCGGCTGGCGCAGCGCCAACACCGACTCGGTGAAGGAGGCGGCCAAGACGGCGGGCTACACCCTCAAGTTCTCCGACGCGCAGCAGAAGCAGGAGAACCAGATCTCCGCGATCCGCAGCTACATCACCCAGGGCGTCGACGTCATCGCCTTCTCCCCGGTGGTCGTCACCGGCTGGGACGCGGTGCTCAAGGAGGCCAAGGCCAAGAAGATCCCCGTGGTCCTCACCGACCGCTCCGTCGAGACCTCCGACGAGTCCCTGTACGTCACCCTGGTCGGCTCCGACTTCACGGACGAGGGCCGCCGCGCCGCCAAGATCCTGGAGAAGGTCCTGGAGAAGGCCGGCAAGAAGGGCGCCGTGAAGATCGCCCAGCTGGAGGGCACCACCGGTGCCGCCCCCGCGATCGAGCGTGCCAAGGGCTTCAAGGAGGTCATGGACGCCGACCACGCCGACGACTGGAAGATCGTCGTCAGCCAGACCGGCGACTTCACCCGGGCCGGCGGCAAGCAGGTCATGGCCGCCTTCCTGCAGTCCAACCCGGACATCGACGTGCTGTTCGCGCACAACGACGACATGGGCATCGGTGCCATCCAGGCCATCGAGGCGGCCGGCAAGAAGCCCGGCAAGGACATCCTGATCGTCACGGTCGACGGCGTGAAGGACGGCTTCATCGCGATGTCCGAGGGCAAGATCAACGCCATCGTCGAGTGCAACCCGCTGCTCGGCCCCCAGCTGATGGAGGTCGTCCAGAAGGTCAAGGACGGCGAGACGGTCGAGCGCTGGATCAAGACCAAGGAGGGCGACTTCATGCAGGACCAGGCAGCGGCCGCGCTCCCCACCCGCAAGTACTGACCCACCGCACGCATCGGCAGGGAGCCCCCCACCACGAGCCGGGGGCTCCCTGCGGGCCTGAACGCGATTCACGATTCAACGCGATTCAGGACTCAACGCGACTACGAGATTTACGCGATTCAAGATTCAAGAGGAGCGCTGCCATGGCAGAGCCGCGGCCCGTCCTGGAGATGACGGGCATAGTCAAGGAGTTTCCGGGGGTACGGGCTCTGTCGGGTGTCGACTTCCGGCTCTTCCCCGGCGAGATCCACGCCCTGATGGGCGAGAACGGAGCCGGCAAGTCCACCCTCATCAAGGTGCTGACCGGCGTCTACCCGCTGGACGGCGGCAGGATCACCCTCGACGGGCAACCCGTCCGCTTCGACAGCCCGCTGCAGGCGCAGCAGGCCGGCATCAGCACCGTCTACCAGGAGGTGAACCTCTGCCCCAACCTCTCGGTGGCGGAGAACATCTTCATCGGACGTGAACCCACGCGCTACGGCCGCATCCAGTGGAGCCGTATGCGCAAGGAGGCCGCGGAGCTGGTCGACCGCCTCGGCCTCGACATCGACGTCACCGCGCCCCTGTCCTCGTACCCCCTCGCCGTGCAGCAACTGGTCGCGATCGTACGGTCGGTGGGCACCGGGGACAGCGACGGCGCCGGAGCCGGCACCAAGGTGCTGGTCCTCGACGAGCCGACGTCCAGCCTCGACCGCGACGAGGTCCTCGAACTCTTCCGCCTGATGCGGCAGTTGAGGGACGAGGGCGTGGCGATCCTGTTCGTCTCGCACTTCCTCGACCAGATCTACGAGATCTGCGACCGCATGACCGTCCTGCGCAACGGCGCCCTCGTCGGCGAGCACATGGTCAGCGAACTCGACCAGGTCGGACTGATCCAGCTGATGATCGGCAAGGCCATGGACCAGCTGGAGGGGCTCCACGAGCACCAGCTGCACGCCGACGTCGGCGAGACCCTGGTCGAGGCGGACGGCCTCGGCCGGACGGGCGGTATCGCCCCCTTCGACCTGGAGATCAAGAAGGGCGAAGTCCTGGGCCTGGCAGGCCTGCTGGGCTCCGGCCGAACCGAACTCGCCCGGCTGCTCTTCGGCGCCGACCAGCCCGACAGCGGCAAGGTCAGCATCGGCGGCAAGCAGGTCTCGATGAGCGCCCCGAACGACGCGATCGGCGCGGGCGTCGCCTTCTGCTCGGAGAACCGCAAGACGGAGGGTCTGGTCCCCGACCTGACGGTCCGGGAGAACATCATCCTGGCCCTCCAGGCGGCCCGCGGCTGGACCCGGCCCATCCCGGTCGCCCAGCGCGACGAACTCGTCGCCAAGTACATCAAGGCGCTGGACATCCGCCCCGCCAACCCGGAGGCCCGGGTAGGGCAGTTGAGCGGCGGCAACCAGCAAAAGGTGCTGCTCGCCCGCTGGTTGATCACCCAGCCGAAGCTGCTGATCCTGGACGAGCCGACGCGCGGCATCGACGTCGGCGCGAAGGCGGAGATCCAGAAACTCGTGGTCTCGCTCTCCGAGGAAGGCATGTCCGTGCTGTACATCGCGGCCGAGTTGGAGGAAGTACTCCGCCTGAGCCACACGATCGGTGTGCTGCGCGACCGCAAGCTGGTCGCCCGCATCGCCAACGGGCCCGAGATCACCCCCACCCGGATCCTGGAGACCATCGCGAGCGGAGAGCACCAGTGACCACCACTCCCCGTTGGCGGACGCTGACCCAGCATCACCTGTTCTGGCCGGTGGCCGTGCTGGTCGTGCTGCTGCTGATCAACGTTCCCTTCACCCCCGACTTCTTCTCGATCAAGATGACGGACGGCCACCTCTACGGCAGCCTCGTCTCGATCGTGCTGTTCGGCTCGCCGCTCATCCTGGTGGCCGTCGGTATGACCCTGGTCATCGCGACCGGCGGCATCGACCTCTCCGTCGGCGCGGTCGTCGCCATCACCGGTGCCCTGACCTGCTCGTACATCAGCGACCAGTCAGACCAGGACGCCCTGTCGGGAGTCTTCCTGGCGATGGGCATAGGCCTGGTGGCGGCGGTGGTCTGCGGCCTCTGGAACGGCTTCCTGGTGGCCAGGATGGGCATCCAGCCGATCATCGCGACCCTGATCATCATGGTCGCGGGCCGAGGCGTGGCCCAGCTGATCACCGACGGCCAGATCATCACCATCAACAGCGAGCCGTACAAGCTGATCGGCGGCGGCTACTGGCTGACCCTGCCGTTCTCCATCTTCGTGGTCGCGGCGGTCGTCGCCGTCACGGTGGCCCTGACCCGCAAAACGGCCCTCGGCCTGCTGGTCGAGTCGGTCGGCGGCAACGCGGAGGCCAGCCGACTGGTCGGCATCCGCTCCCGCCGCATCAAGATCATGTGCTACGTGTTCTGCGCGCTGTGCGCCGGTATCGCGGGCCTGATGATCAGCTCCAACACCTCGGCGGCGGACGGCAACAACGCCGGCCTGTGGATCGAGCTGGACGCGATCCTGGCGGTCGTCATCGGCGGCACGTCACTCCTGGGCGGCCGGTTCTCGATCGGCGGCACGGTGGTGGGAGCCCTGGTCATCCAGACCCTCACGACCACGATCTACACCATCGGCGTACCGACCCAGACCAACCTGGTCTTCAAGGCCGCCGTCGTCATCGTCGTCTGCCTGCTGCAGTCGCCGAAGTTCCGCGCGAAGGTCTTCGGCAACAGGTTCGGCCCCGGGAAGTTCGGCTCCGGGAAGGGCGCGAAGGGCGGCAGCGGCACCTCGGACGCAGCCGCCCCGGCGGACGCCGCCCAGACGACGACCACGGCAGCCCCCAAGATGGAGGTGTCGTGATGAGCACGACCACCCAGACCCCCAAGATCCAGGACGGCCGTCCGGCGACGTCCAAGGCCGCAAGCCTGCTGGGCGACCGGCGCCTGCCCGTCGTCGTGACGGCCACGCTCTTCCTCGTGATGTACATCGTGGGCCTGAGCCGCTACCAGAACTACGGCTTCGGCGAACCGCAGGTGTTCCTCAACCTGTTCATCGACAACGGCTACCTGCTGGTGGCCGCGGTCGGCGCGACCTTCGTGATCCTCTCCGGCGGCATCGACCTCTCGGTCGGCTCGGTGATCGGCTTCACGACCATGCTCACGGCCTGGCTGGTGGAGAAGCAGGGCCTGCCGATCCTCGTCGTCATCCCCATCGCACTGGGCGTGGGAGCCTTCGGCGGCTTCCTGATGGGCTATGTGATCCACAACTTCGAGATCCAGCCCTTCATCGTGACCCTCGCCGGACTCTTCCTCTTCCGGGGCCTGTGCCTGGTCATCAGCAAGGAGTCGATCGCCATCGACGACTCGTCGGTGAGCAGCATGGCGCAGGCGCAGGCCCAACTGGGCGTGGGCTTCCTGTCGATAGGCGCGATAGTCGCCCTGGTCGTCCTGGCGGTGGCCTTCTACATCCTCCACTACACCCGCTTCGGCCGACGCGTGTACGCCATCGGCGGCAACGAGCAGTCGGCGATGCTGATGGGCCTCCCGCAGGGCGGCACGAAGATCGCGGTCTACACGGTGAGCGGCTTCTGCTCGGCGCTGGCGGGCCTGCTCTTCACGCTCTACATCCAGTCCGGCGACCCGCTGCACGCGACGGGCATGGAGCTGGACGCCATCGCCGCGGTCGTCATCGGCGGCACGCTGCTGACGGGCGGCTCGGGCTATGTGATCGGCACCCTGTTCGGCGTCCTGGTCCTGGGCCTGATCAAGAGCATCATCCAGTTCGAGGGGACGCTCAGCTCCTGGTGGACGAAGATCGCGACAGGCGTACTGCTCTGCGCGTTCATCCTGATCCAGCGGGCCATGACGGCACGCGGGAAAACCTGAGCCGGGGGACGCCCTGTGCGGGCTTGGGGCCGGACCGGCCCCAAGCCCGCAGCCCTGTCAGAAGATGCCGGAACTATGGCGTGGAATGGTCGGGCTTGACCCCAACCGATCAAACCTGAAACGCCGGTTCCGCACGGAAACTTCACAGTCACCCCTAGGAACGCGCCCTACGGGGAACTTATTCTTCCCGCGTCATGGACTTCTGCCACCAGTGCCAACGGCACCTCAACGGCGCACTCGCCTGCCCGGGGTGCGGCTCATCGATAGCGCCCCTCCACACGCACGTGGAGGAGACCGACGCGCGCCCGGAAGAGGGCGGTGCCGATGAGGTACGGCGTCCTGGGCGTGCGGAGACCCGGAGGGCGGGCCGCGGACGAGGCCGTGCGGTGGCAGAGGCCGAGGCGGCTGACTCCGACGAGTACGACGACGAGGACGAGGCCGCCGACCAGCCGGTCGGCAGCCGACGCGACCGCAAGGCCGCGGCGCACCGACGGCGCCGGAAGCGGACGCTGCTGGTCGCCGTGGGGTTCGTCCTCGCGGCGGGCGGACTGAGCCTCGCGGAACTGGGCATAGACGCGCCGGGATCGAGCCCGAAGCCCGCGGCGGCGGGCGGCGAGTCGGCCGACGGCTCGGCGACGACGGAGGCCGGCGACACGGCGGAGCCCCTGTCCGACGAGTCGTCGTCGGCGGACGACGGCGCATCCGACTCGGCGTCCCCGTCGGGGTCGCCATCCCCCTCGGCATCCGAAAGCTCGGGCTCCCCGTCCCCGACGGCCTCCCCGAGCAGAAGCAAGGACGCCCAGTCGGCCCCGGTCGGCTCGGCCCCGACCCCGACAAGGGGCGAGTCCTCGACCCCGACGGACTCGACGACCCCGACATCGGACCCGACCACGGCGGACCCGACCCCGGAACCCTCGCCTTCGGAGACGTGCGAGCAGTTCCTTTGGTGGTGTACGTAGGGTTTCACGCACCCCGGGCGGCGCCCGGCCGCCGGTGCTGGTGGAGCAGCCGGGCCGTGCACACCACGACCGGTACGGCAACGGCGGGGACGATCCACGACGGTATGCCGAGCCACACAGCGGGCAGCCCCACGGCGACGCAGATGAACATCATGACGAGGAACAGCGGTCTGCCGTACGGGCGCCAGGTGAAGGGCTCGTGGTCATCGGGCCTGGCCAGCCGCACCGCGCCGAACCCGAGCCCCAGGGCCGCCAGGAGGCCCAGGAACGTGCCGAGGGCGACGATCATCTGAGGTTCGGAGCGGGGCTCTTCGGAGGTGCTCTGCCGAACCCCTCCGTCGCTCAGCGACATGACGTCGCCGCGCCAGACGACCGCGCCGACCTGGTCGTCCGGCCGAAGCCGCTCCAGCAGCGGCCCGGGATCGCCGAAGGCCACGACCCCGTTCCAGAAGGGCGCCCCGGACAGGGTCGCCTTGTAGCTGCCGGATCTGCTCTGCTCGACCTTCGTGCTCTCGACGGTGAAGGAGACCGTGCGCAGGCAGTCCTCCCACGCTTCCGCTGTCGCCCCGGCAGGGCACGGCTCCGCCGCCCTGTAGTCCTGGTACCGCCCGATGTCGGAGGGCAGCCACATGGTGAACACGAGGAAGCAGCCCAGCGCCGGTATCAGGGACAGCACGATCAGCACCACGCCCACGAGCCGCGGTCGGCCCGGAGTCCGTCGTACGGGTCGACCGGCGTCCGGCGGAGGCGATGACGGCCCGTCCATCCCCTGGGTGGTGTCCGTGCCCGGCACTGTCATCACTCGCCTCCCCCTGAGTCGGCCGATGGCCAACTGGCGCTGCCAGTAGGCATCTTATGGCCGTGAGTGACCGGGAGACCGTGGTGAACAGGACCGGAGCGGAGCTACAACTCCCGCTCGGCCACCGCGAAGCTGCCGTACCCCTGCCCCTGGAGGTCCGCGGCGATGTCGAGCCGCCACAGATAACTCCGGTACGGCTCCACCGGATGCGCCGGGTCGAAGCCGGCCATGACGAACCCGACCAGCCGTTCCCCGTCGCAGATCACCCGGGGCCAGTACTACCACCGGGCGCCGAGGAGCAGCCACGGAGTAAGAGGGAGCGCAGGGAGCAGACGGAGCAGTGGCCGGAGGGCTACTTGGTGCTGGTCTTGTACCCCGTCACCTTGGCGATCCAGGTGATGAAGTCCGCCGCGTCGTCGTTCGCGCCGTGCCCCGAGTCCCAGTACATCAGCGCGTTCACGTCGTCGCCCAACTGCTCAAGGCTCGCTGCCAGGTTGCCCACCACCGACAGCGACGTGTCGCTGTCCTTCGTGCCGACCCGGATCCACCAGTGCTTCGCCCGCGAGGGGTTCCGCTTCGCGATGAACGGCATCGGGTTCATCAGCGTCAGCTTCTCGGGCAGGTCACTGTCGAGGCGCGCACTGCTGCTGCCCTCGTGCCGCAGGCTGTACAGCGTGAAGTGACGGGCCTGGGTCGTCCCGGTCCCGAACAGGTTGTTCTCCCCGGCGGACAGATCGAACGCGTCGAACGCCGGTGTGTCCTTCTTCCGCGCACCCACGTGCGTAAGGAAGTCGGCCCACGTGAAGGTCGCCTTCCCGCCGGACCACGTGATGAAGGTGTTCGCCGCGAGATACGTCGAACGCGCCGACTCCGAAAGGGAGTCGAGGTACTTGGTCGCGGCCGGCCGGAGGTAGGTCTCCAGCAGGTAGTCGTCCAGGTTGCGTGCCGTCAGCGCGCCGAAACCGCGCGCCCGGAGCTTCAGCGACGCCTGGTACTCAGTGAACGCCGTGCTGAGGTCCTTCGACACCGTCTGGTCCACCAGCGAGCCCGAACTCAGCTTGTTGGCGCCCCAGTTCCACTCGTACGCCATGTCCGCGTGTTCGAGGTCGGTGATCGGGCACCAGTCACCACTGGCGAAGATCGCGTCGCTCGCGTCGGCCGCGCCCAGCTCCGTCAGGTACTCGGCGTACAGCGGGCTGTCGCCCGACGCCCCGAGCAGCGCGGACAGGGCGCCACCGGCACTCGTACCGGAGGAGACGATCCGGTCGGTGTCGCCCGGGATGCGGCCCTTGTTGAAGCGGAGATAGCGGACAGCGGCCTTGAGGTCGACGATCGCCGCCGGCGCCGTGCCGTAGTAGGTGCCGGACGAGTCGACCAGCGTACGGCCGCGCGCGCCGGGCTCCACGACCACGTACCCCGCCGCCAGCCCCAGCTTGGCGTTGCTCACCATCTCGCCCTGCTGATCCACCTGGGCGTTACCGCCGGACGCGACTTCCCCAGAGGCGGAAGCCGATGCCGATGCCGACGGAGCCGCACCACCCGGTGCCCCCGTCATCCCCCCGCCCCCGATCCCCGTGGCGTCCGCCACCGACGACGGCATGTACCCGCCCACCGCGTTGGCGAACAGGATGGGCGCCCGGGTCGCGTCCACCGCCGTACCGTCGATCTCGACCGGGACGCTGACGTTCAGGCTCTGGTACTTCTCGTCGACCGGGTTCGTGACGTACGTGATCGCCTTGTAGAAGTGGTACGTCACCGACCTGTCGCCGGCGTCCGTGGTGATCGTCGTGGTCAGCTCGGTGTACGCGTCCTTGTCGAAGACCAGCGCGCCGGACGAGGCGGAGGACGACGAGGACTCCGAACCGGCCATGGCCTCGTTGTTCACGAACGTGGCGATCGCCGGGACGGCCACTGCCGCGCCCAGTCCTCCGATTACGGTCCTGCGCTTCACGATGTCTCCTAGGTCCGTGAGGGGGTCTGTCTGCGCATGCGAACGTAATTTGGTGGCGGCAAAATCGTCAACAATTTCGTTGAACTCATCGCCAACGCACAGCGGGCCCCTATGAACTGACAGGAGCTTTCTCAGAAACCGAGGCTTGCCCTATGCCTCCGCCATCCGCACCAGCAAACCCCGCAACAGCACCCGCTCCTCCTCCGACAGTCCCGCCAGTGGCTCCCGGGCGAAGTTCAGGGACTCGCGCAGGCTCCGTGCGACCCGGACCCCCTCCTCCGTGCACGCGGCCAGCTTCACCCGGCGGTCCGAGGGGTCGGGGCGGCGCTCGACCAGGTCCCGGGACTCCAGCCGGTCCACGATCCCGGTGACGTTCGACGGCTCGCAGCGCAGCTTCCGGGCCAGTTGCCGCATCGGCAGCGGCCCCAGTGAGAGCAGGCTCAGCAGACGGGCCTGGGCTCCGGTGAGGGAGTGCTGCGTGGCCGCCTCCTCGTACTCCTGGTGGTAGCGGGCCACGACCGCGCCGATGAGGTCGACGACTTCAAGGGTCAGGGGGTCGGGGCGGCGAGTCTTCTCCGGTGTGGCCATGCTCTCCAGGCTACCCCTTTACTTGACACCCTGAAATATTCAGGAGCATTATTGTTTCACGTACTGAAGCATCTGAAGTATTTGAGCCGCACCGGAAGGCACCCTCATGTCCGACAGCTCCGCCCCCGCCCCGCTCCCCACCGTCAACCGCGAATGGCACCTGCTCAGCCGTCCGGTCGGCCGGCCCAAGACCGAGGACTTCGCCCTGGTCGAGGCCGCGGTCCCGCAGCCCCGCGAGGGCCAGGTGCTGGTGCGGAACCTGTACGCCTCCGTGGACCCGTACATGCGCGGCCGGATGAGCGACGCCAAGTCGTACGTCGCCCCCTTCGAGCTGGGCAAGGTCATGCAGGCCGGTGCCGTCGGCGAGGTGATCGCCTCCAACGCCGAGGGTCTCTCCGTCGGTGACCACGTCCTGCACTTCCTGGGCTGGCGCGAGTACGCGGCCGTGAACGCGAAGGACGCCGTCAAGGTCGACCCCGAGGCCGCCCCGCTGTCGACGTACCTCGGCGTGCTCGGTATGACCGGCCTCACCGCCTACGCGGGCCTCCTGCGCACCGCCTCCTTCAAGGAGGGCGACACCGTGTTCGTGTCCGGCGCCGCCGGTGCCGTGGGCGGCCAGGTCGGACAGATCGCCAAGCTCAAGGGCGCCTCCCGGGTCATCGGCTCCGCCGGATCCGACGACAAGGTCAAGCTCCTGGTGGAGGAGTACGGCTTCGACGCCGCCTTCAACTACAAGGACGGGTCGGTCAGCGAGCAGCTCCGCAAGGCGGCCCCCGACGGCATCGACGTGTACTTCGACAACGTGGGCGGCGACCACCTGGAGGCGGCCATCGGCTCCCTCAACCTGCACGGCCGGATCGCCATCTGCGGCATGATCTCCGTCTACAACAACACGGAGCCCGCCCCCGGCCCGAAGAACCTCGCCCGTCTCATCGCGACCCGTGGCCGTATCGAGGGCCTCCTCGTGGGCGACCACTACGACCTCCAGCCGCAGTTCGTCCAGGAGGTCGGCGCCTGGGTCCGCTCCGGTGAACTCAAGTACCGCGAGACGGTCGTCGAGGGCATCGACAACAACCTGGAGGCGTTCTTCGGGGTGCTGCGCGGCGACAACACCGGCAAGATGATCGTCAAGTACTGAACCGACCTTCGTACGGCGGTAGTTGTCGAGTACGACCGAGGCCGCACCCCTGGACGTGGGGTGCGGCCTCCGCCGCTGAACGGGTCAGTCGCGCAGCGCCGCCGCGTGCACCGCCCGTACGAACCGCTCGTTCTCCGGTGCCGCTCCGCCCGGGAAGGCGAACCGGCGGCGGGTGTAGCCGTACGCCAGGCCGCTGTGCGGGTCGGCGAAGGCCTGGGAGCCGCCCGCGCCGCTGTGGCCGATCGTGTTGGCACCCAGGAACGGGTAGGCCACGTCCGCGGTCTTCTGGAAGCCCAGGCCGAACGATTTGTGGGCCCGGGCCACCAGGTCGTAGCCGGTCGAGTGGAACTGGCCGAACTCCGCGACCGTGTCCGGCTTCAGCAGCGGCGCGTGCTCCCCGACCTCACTGATCGCCGCCGCGTACAGCCCGGCCAGCCCCCGAGCCGACGCCACCCCGCCGACCGACGCGGGCCCCTTGGCGCGGACCACCCGGTGGTTGGGCAGCGATTCGAGGTCGGTGGGCTCGGCCCCGTGGCGGTTGAAGGCGATCGACGCGAGCGTGTGCGGCCCGGAGGGGAGCGCGTCCAGCAACTGCCTCTCCTCCGGCGTCGGTTGCATGGGCTGGACGGTCCGGAAGCGGGGCTCCAGCTCCTCCGGCAGCCCCAGATAGAAGTCGAGGCCGTAAGGGGCGCGCACCCGCTCCTCGTGGACCTGCTGGAGCGTACGGCCGGTTGCCCGCCGGACGATCTCGCCGGTCAACGCGCCGATGACGAAGGCGTGGTAGCCGAACGCCGTCCCCGGGCGCCAGAACGGGCGCTGGTCCGCGAGGCGTTCGGCGATCACCCGGTCGCAGGCCAGCTCCTCCAGGGTGAACCCGGTGTCGGCGCCGACCAGGCCGGCCCGGTGCGCGAGCAGGTCGCGCAGAGTCAGGGTCGACTTGTCCTCGGCGGCGAACTCCGGCCAGTAGTAGGTGACTTTGCGGTTCAGCTCCAGGGTGCCCTCCTGGACCAGGACGGCGACCACGAGATGGGCGGCGCCCTTCGTGGACGAGTACACGCCGTAGAGGGTGTCCGGTCCCGTGTCCGGGCCCGCCCACAGGTCGACGACCCGCCTGCCGTGCACATACGCGCACAACTGGCCCTCGTAGTCCGGCTGTTCACCGGCGACGAAGCCGGCGAACTCCTCCCGCACTGCCTCGAACCCGTCGCTGACAGTGCCGTGGATCTCCTGCGTCATCCGCTCTCCTCACCTACTGCAGCTGTGCCGTGCGGGGCGCCACTGTGAACAACGCCCGTGCGACCTGCGCGAACTCCCCCTTGGGATGATCCCGGAAGAGCGGCTCCGTGCCGAACAGTACGGCTCCCGGACCACTGACCACGGACGGCTGCCCGGCCGCGGCCGTGGGCCCGCCCGAGCCGTCCGCCAGCGCCCGCCAGTGCCCGGAGACGAGGGGGTTGCCGCTCGCGTACGACTGCTCGACCCGGACCGCGGGGCCGAGATCGGTGAACCAGACGGGCGCGTACACAAAGCCGTGGCCGGGGGCACCGGCAGTCACCGGCCCCGAATTCACCACCCGTACAACGCCGTTGGCATCCCCGTTCCCCTCCACCGCCTTGGCCGCGAGCACCCCGGCTGCGGAGTTCAACGCGGCCCCGGTGGCACCCCGGCCGACGAGTCCCCGGGAGTCGAGGAAGGCGTCGAGTGCCGTACGGGCGGCCGTGTTCAGCCCCTCGTACTGCACCCCCTGCGACACGAACAGCACATCCATCCCCGACCAGTCGAAACCGGCGTTGAGGACGTCCGTCGACACCGGAGTCACCTCGAAGTTCATCTCACGCAGCGCGAACAACTCCCCGGGCGTGACGGCGGCCGCCACCCGCGTACGCCGCAGAGCAGTGGTTCCGGCCGCCTTCGTCGCGTCGAAGGCCACGTCGTAGGTACGGGCCACCGCGCCCGCCTTCCTGCGCGCCGACGCCGGGACGATCGCACTGCCGTCCGCAGCCCGCCGTACCGAAACACCGTCCCGTAGAAGCGAGTTGAGGGCGGCGATCTCACGCGGATCGTCGAGCCGGAGCCGTAGATCGCCGTACGGGGCGACATACCCGACCCGCGTGGCAGCGCTCACCGCCCGCGCGGGCACGCCCGACAGGCTGCCGCTGCCCACCGGTTGGACGGTCGCGCCCCACAGCCGTCCCAGGCTCCAGCCCGAGATGTCGTACATCACCGACACCTTGTCGCTGATGTCCCGCCCGTCGGCGAGCAGCACATTGGCGAGCCCGCGCTTCGGCTGGCGCATGTCGACGACGTACGAGCCCTTCGAGTACGTCCGTCCGCCGAACCGGAAGTCATGGGTCGCGCGGGTGACCTTGACGTCGTTGGCGAGCAGGTGGTCGACCAGCCGGGCGGCGGCGGGCGCGGAACGCTGGGCCGAGGTGCCCGCCGGGATGACGTACGCCCGGGGGAAGGTGGTCGTGTAGACGTCCTCGGGCCCGATCCCCGGAACCCCCGGGACGGTCTCGGCCGACACCGGCACCTGCGCGGCCCCGGCCGCCCCGCGCCGGAAGACCTCGATCTGGTCGGCGACGAGCGAAGTCCGGTGATCCTGGACGTAGTCGAGGGTCGCGTCGATGGCAGCCCCCGCCACGGCGACATTGATCGCGGAACGGCGCCGCAACTCATCCACCGGGAGAGTGTCGTAGGCGCGGTTGTTGACCGTCAGCGGGATCTCGACGGTGTGCGCGGCGACCGTGCCGTGGAAGGCCGCGTACTGCGGGGTGAAGATCGGCGGCCAGTCGTCCCAGCCCTCCTCCTGATCGCGGAACGGGATCTGGGCGGCCTCGACGCCGTCCTTCTGCGGTGTGTAGCCGAGGCCGTTGACGGCGGCCTCCATCCCGAGCGCGTTGGCGTAGGTGTTCTTCAGGAAGAGGTCGTACTCGTAGTTCTCGCCGTGCGGGGGAGTGGTCGGCTCGATGAGCGTGCCGTTGACGTATCCGTGCAGGTCGAGCATGACCGTCGGCTGCTTGTCGATCTCGATCTGCCGCATCGCCCGCCCCTCGGGCTGCGAGGACGTCACGAAGTCCCGGTTCAGATCGAACCCGTTGGCGTTGGCCCGGGTACCGGCGATCCGGCCGTCCGGGTTGGCGGTGATGTTGAAGTAGAGCCGGGAGTGGGCGAGCAGGTCCTTCGTCCTGGTGTCGGTGGCGGTCGCGAGCCGCTCGATCAGCTTCAGGGAGGCGTCGGTGCCCTCCCACTCGTTGCCGTGGATGTTGTTGTTGACGAAGACGGGCGCCTTGTAACTCCGTTTGATCGCCTGGCTCTTGGCGGCGACCGCGGGCGCGTTCTCGATCAGCTCGCGCATGCCCTCCTGGGCACGTGTCTGGGCCGCGCTCTCCGGCGCGGTCACCGTGACGAGGTAGAGCCGGTGCCCGCCCGCCGACCGGCCCGCGACCTCGACGCTCACCCGGTCGCCCAGCCGCTGAAGGGCGTTCAGCTTCGGCGCGATGGCGTGGTACGGGACCAGGCCCAGCTTGATGGACTTGTCGGCCGGGTTCTCCGGGTCGAGGGACAGGGTCTGTTCACGGGGGTAGCCGCGGCCGGTGCCGGTGAGGCCGGTGACGGGGCTGGTGAGGGCGCGGGTGGCGGCGCCGGCCGGGGCGGTGGCGGCGCGCTCACCGGCCACGGACCGCTCACTCGCGGCCCCCTCCCGGGTCACGGGCTTGCGGTCGGCGGTGGCGATGTGGGGGGTGAGCAACAGCGAGCCTGCCGTGGTGACGGCGAGGGCGGCGAGCAGAACAGGGCTCGGCGGAACGGGTCTTGTGCGACGCACGCGTACGTCCTCCATTGCTTCCTGTGTTCTGTGCTTCCTGAGATCGGTACGGCGAGATGTACCTCCTCGACTCAACGCCAACAAGAGGGCCCCCGCGCCACGGATGCCCCGGATGGCGCATGCCGGAGGGGCCGGAAGGGGCATCCTGAGTGCGAGAGACGAGACGAGGAGAGCCGGCCGATGGCAACGATTCCTTCGCTCCCCAGCAGGGAGGACGTACTGCGCATGGCCCGCAGTACGACCGACATCACCGGCCAACTCCTGGACACCGCAGGGAACATCACCAAGATCGCCGTCAACACCCTCGACCCGAGAGACGGTTCGGGCGCCGAGGCACTGCGTGTCCTGCGGAAGACCACGGCCGAACTGGCCGAGGCGAGCGCGTCACCGCAGGCCCAGGAGGCCTTCTACCGCATTGTCGACACCCTCACCCGGCTCGGCACCACGGGCGCCCCGCTCGCCGTACACCCCGTGAGCGAGCCCGCGCAGGCCCTGCTGACCGCCCTCGGCGACAGCCTGCTGCCGGTCCTGGACGCGGTGGAACCGGCCGTGGAGGAGGTGGCGGAAGCGCTCGGTGAGTTCGTCGACGCACTGTCCCCGCTGCTGCCCGCGGCGGCGGGCCTGACCGCCGGAGTCCTCCTCGCCCTCACCCCGCTGATCCGCGCGGCGGCGGAGGTCCTGCGCGACGGCACCCCCGAACTCCGCCGCATCGCGGACGCGTTGACGTCCGCACTGGCACCCCTGATGCCTCTCCAGGTCGCCCTCGCGGAACGCGCGGCGGCAGCCGGAGCGGGCGTCGTCCGCGCGACCCTGTCCCCCCTCGCCGACCTCACGGAAGCAGCGGCGGCCTCGACGAAGGCGGCCAGGCCGGTACTGATCGCGGGGGAGGAGCTGCTGGTCGCGAGCCTGGAACAACTCCAGCCCCTCCTGCTCGCCACGGCCTCCCGTACGGGCCGCGTGGCGAGGGCGGCGGCGGTACGGGTGTCGGCGGCGGTGTCACCGAGGGCGGACGGCCCCCTGGTGGTGGCCACTTCTGCCTAGCCGCACCTACAACCCCACGTTTCGCCCCGGATAGAGTTCCCCCATGAGCGATCTTGCGACAGGTTTCCGCTACCTCCTGAAGGGCCAACGCTGGGTCGCCCAACACGGCAAGCAGTACGGCTTCGGACTACTGCCCGGCCTCCTCACCCTCGTCCTCTACCTTGCCGCCCTCACCGCCCTAGCCCTCTACGGCACCGACCTCACCACCTGGGCCACCCCCTTCGCCGACGACTGGTCGAGCCCCTGGCTCGGACTCTTCCGCGGCTTCCTCACCGTGCTCCTCTTCGCCCTGGCGCTGCTGCTCTCGGTCCTCACCTTCACGGCGATGACCCTCCTCATCGGCCAGCCCTTCTACGAGAACCTCTCCGAGAAGGTCGACCGTGACGTGTCCCCCGACGGCACGGCCCCCGAGTCGGGCCTCCCGCTGTACAGGGAGCTGTGGATCTCGGCCCGCGACAGCCTCCGGGTCCTCGTACGGGCCCTGTGCTGGGCCGTGCTCCTCTTCGCCCTCGGCTTCGTCCCGTTCCTCGGCCAGACCGTCGTACCCGTGATCGGCTTCATGGTCACCGGCTTCTTCCTCACCGAGGAGCTGGCCGGCGTCGCCCTTCAGCGACGCCGGGTCGAACTCCGGGACCGGCTGGCCCTGTTTCGCTCCCGCAGGCTGCTGGTGTGGGGCTTCGGCACACCGCTCGCGCTGGCCTTCGTGGTGCCGTTCGTGGCCGTCTTCCTGATGCCGGGCGCGGTCGCGGGCGCCACGATGATGGCCCGCGACCTGCTCGGCGAGGAGACCGTCGGTCAGGAACCGTCGGAGGAAGCAGCAGCCTGACCGGACGAGTCGACAGCGACCGTCAGGATCGACCGCACCTGCGCGATGATGTCCAGCCGGTTCTGTACGAACTCGGCATCGGTGACCGTCCCGGTCGCCGGGTCGGTGTTGCCCGTCCCGAACTGCAGCACCGGCGTGTGCACATGCCCGCCGGGAAGCGTGCCGCCCAGACCGAGCCGGTCGCGCAAGAGGGTCGCCCGGTAGGCGATCTCGTTGGAGAGGTAGTTCCCGCCGCCCCCGGCCCGAGCCGTCGACCCGGCGGTGGGCCCGTCCGCCCGTACGACGGGATCGGTGCCGCCCGCCGGTATCTCGGTCACGGCGGTGTTGTCGTACACGGGGAACCGCCCGGTGCTCGCGGCCACGATCGCCTTGTACGGCAGCGTCGTTGACGTCCACTGCGGCTGCGAGGCCGGGTCGTCGACCGGGACCGTCTCCGTGCGGCCGATGTTCTCGTTGTCCGGGAAACCGCCCCGCCAGGCCCCGTTGGTCCGCTCCACGTCGAACCGCCCGACCCGCCCCTGACTCACGGTCGTGAACAGATCGACCTTCGGCAGGACCGGCCGCAACGTCCGCTCCACCGTCCCGTCCGCGAAGTCCTGCCAGCGCACCGGGAACACGGCGGTCTCGATCCTGGCCGGCCCCTCCGCCGTCTGGATCACCGTGCCGTCGAGGGCGAGCGCGGTGGCCCCGGACGGGTTGGAGATCCGCACGTCACGGTCGAGCGTGAACGGATCGAACCCGGTGACCAGAACCCGCTTCAGCGCCCCGCCGCACGGATACCGGATCGACGTCTGCCCGCGCGAGTTCCGCTCCAACTCACCCAGCAGAGCGGCACGTTGTTCGGTGCTCACCTCGAACGACGGCTCCCAAAGCCGCAGTTCACGGATCATCGCGAGCCGCGCCCAGTACAGCGGCCGGTCGTCGTCCCGGCTCAGATCGCCCCCGGCAGGACCGCGCCCCTGCGCCCGGTCGACCGCCCGCTGCCACAACGCCGACGCCTGGCGTACGACGAGCCCGCGGGCCTGCCCGTACGAGCGCGCGTCGCCGAGCGCCCGCGCGAATCTCGGCGCCACCGAGTCGAACCCGGAACGCCGGAGGATCTCCTGCGGCGCGGCCTTGTCGAGCCGCTGCTCCTCGACGGTGGGCGCGGCCGGGGCTTCGGCGGCCGAGGCGGTGGCGGGCGCCGAGAGCCCCGCCAGCAGTGCGAGTCCGAGTACGCCGATCCGAACACGTAGGGAATTCAAGGGAGTTCAGGCCTTTCCGTCGCCGTGGGGGAGGACACGACAGTGGGGTGCTGCCGGACGGCCGCAGTATCGCGTGACGGAAGTGGTCTACGCCATAGTGTGAGGTGGAGTGCTGGGCGGGGAGACGTCCATGGACTTCGACGAGGAGGCGCCCACGTGACGGAGACACCGCAGGTACGGCAGGCATCGGGGGACAGGGCCCGGGAGGCGGCCGTCGAGGCGGCTCTCGGCTGGCTCGACCTGGACGCCAAGGCCCGGCTGCTGTCCGGGCAGGACAGCTGGTCGCTGCCCGGACTCCCCGAGATCGGGCTGAGGTCCCTCGTGATGTCCGACGGCCCGATCGGTGTCCGAGGCACCCGCTGGACCGCCGACGACCCCTCCGTCGCCCTGCCCTCTCCGACGGCCCTCGCCGCCACCTGGGACCCCGAACTCGCCCGCAGGGCGGGCGTGCTGCTGGCCCAGGAGGCCCGCCGCAAGGGCGTCCACGTCCTCCTCGCGCCCACCGTCAACCTGCACCGCTCCCCGCTGGGCGGCCGGCACTTCGAGGCGTACAGCGAGGACCCGTACCTCACCGGGCGGATCGGCGCCGGCTATGTGAACGGCGTCCAGTCCGGCGGCGTCGGCACGACCGTCAAGCACTTCATCGCCAACGACGCCGAGACCGACCGCTTCACCGTCGACAACCTGGTCTCCGAACGCGCCCTGCGCGAGCTGTACCTGGCCCCCTTCGAGGCCATCGTCGAGAACGCCCACCCCTGGGGCATCATGACCGCCTACAACACGGTCAACGGCACGACGATGAGCGAGCACCGCTACCTCGTCAACGAGGTCCTGCGCGGCGAATGGGGCTTCGACGGCTACAACGTCTCCGACTGGACGGCCGCCCGCTCCACCACCGGCGCCATCGACGGCGGCCTCGACGTCGCCATGCCCGGCCCGAGGACGGTGTACGGCGCCCCCCTCGCCAAGGCCGTACGGGACGGAGTCGTCGCCGAGGCCACCCTCGACGGGGCCGTCCGCAACGTTCTGCGCCTCGCCGCCCGCGTCGGCGTCCTGGAGGGCGCCGAACCCGCAGTCACCGAACTCCCGGCGACCGTCGACGGCAGCGCCCTGGCCCGTGAGATCGCCCACCGCTCCTTCGTCCTCGTCCGCAACGAGGGCGCCCTGCCGCTGCCCGCCGGGCACACCGTCGCCCTCAGCGGAGCCGCCGCCCGCGACGCCCGCGTCCTCGGCGGCGGCTCCGCCACCGTCTTCCCGGCCCGCGTCGTCTCCCCGCTCGACGGCCTCACCGCCGCGCTCCCCGAAGGCGCCCTCACCTACTCGGTCGGCGCCGACCCGAACACCGAACTCGCCGTCGCAGACAAGGGGTTCACCCTGCGCGCCGTCTGCCGCGACGCGTCCGGCACGGTCATCGGCACCGGTGCCGCGCCCAACGGCCAGATCAACTGGATGGGTTCGGACCTCCCCGAGGGCGTCACCCACGACCGACTGCACACCGTCGAACTCACCGGCACCCTCACCCCGCGCCACACCGGCCCGCACACCTTCGGCATCAAGGGCCTCGGCGCCTTCACCCTCACCGTCGACGGCACGACCCACTACGACGACATCCAGACCACCGACAGCGACGACCCCTTCATCGCCTTCTTCGGCGACCCCGAACCCCGCGCCGAGGTCCAACTCACCGCGGACACAAGGGTGGAGGTGTCCCTCACCTACGTCGTGACCTTCCCCAAGGACACCCCGATGCCGACCGTCGCCTTCAGCCTCTGCCACCAGGAACCCCGCCGCGACCCCGACGAACTGATCGCCGAGGCCGCCGAAGCGGCCCGCACCGCCGACACCGCCGTCGTCGTGGTCGCCACCACCGACCGCGTCGAATCAGAGGGCTTCGACCGCACCGACCTCCAACTCCCCGGCCGCCAGGACGACTTGGTGCGCGCCGTCGCCGCCGCCAACCCCAACACCGTCGTGGTCGTCAACTCCGGCTCCCCGGTGGAACTGCCCTGGCGTGACGAGGTCGCCGCCGTACTGCTGACCTGGTTCCCCGGCCAGGAGGGCGGCGCGGCCCTGGCGGACGTCCTCACGGGCGCCCGCGAACCCGGCGGCCGACTCCCCACCACCTGGGGCACGCTGGCCGACGCCCCGGTCACCCAGGTCACCCCGACCGACGGCGAACTCCCGTACACGGAGGGCGTGTTCATCGGCTACCGAGCCTGGGAGCAGAAGGGCCGGATCCCCTCGTACCCCTTCGGCCACGGCCTCGGCTACACCGACTGGACCTACGAGAGCGCCGAGGCGGAGGGGAACGGAGCGACCGGGGTGACGGTCACCGTCCGGGTCACCAACTCGGGCACGCGCCCGGGCCGCGAGACCATCCAGGCGTACCTCGCACCCACCACTCAGGACCCCGACCGCCCGGCCCGCTGGCTGGCCGCCTTCGCCGGGATCGAGGTCGCCCCCGGCGCGACGACCGAGGTGACCCTCGAACTCCCGCGCCGCGCCTTCGAGACCTGGGACGAGTCGGCAAACGCATGGGCCTTTGTGAAAGGTTCGTACGAAATCCAGATCAGCCGCTCGATCACCGACCACCGGCTCACCGCGCCGATTACGGTCTAGCCAAGGGCAGTCCGCCCCACCAGCCGGCCCCGGCCCGGGACCTGACCCCCGGACCGGGGCCAGCCGGCTGGCGTACGCGTCTCAGCCCTACGCCTCTCAGTCCCGTACGCCGAACCCGTACACCGTCTCCGAGCGGTACGCACCACCCGGCCGCAGCTCCGTGCTCGGGAACTCGGGCCGGTTCGGGGAGTCGGGAAAGTGCTGGGTCTCCAGCGCGATGCCGTGCCCCGGCCCGAAGGGCTCACCCAGGTGGTCGGCGGTGTAGAGCTGAAGGCCCGGCTCGGTCGTCGCCACGGTCACGACACGCCCCGAGGCAGGGTCGTACAACTCGGCGACCTCGACCGCGTCCGCCGTCCGCCCCTTGTCGAGGACGAAGTTGTGGTCGTACCCGGCGCCCACCTTCCGTTCCGTACGGAAGTCGAAGCGGGAGTCCGCCACCGGCCCGACACCGGTCGGGATCAGATCCGCGTCGACGGGCGTGTACCGCGAGGCGTCGACACGCAGGGCATGCCCGCCCGCGCTGCCGGAGGCGGGCCCGGACAGGTTCCAGTAGGAGTGATTCGTCAGATTCACCACGGTCGGCGCGTCCGTGACCGCCGCGTACGCGATCCGCAGCGCCCCGTCCGCGTCCAGCGTGTACGTCGCCGAGACCTCAAGGCGCCCCGGGAACCCCTCCTCGCCGTCCGGGCTCACCCGGGACAGCCGTACCCCGTGCTCGACCGGCTCCGCGTCCCACACCCGCTTGTCGAAGCCGTGGGTGCCGCCGTGCAGGGAGTTGGGCGCGTTGTTCCGCGCCAGCTCGTACGTCCGCCCGTCCAGCGGGAAGGCACCGCCCGCGATGCGGTTCGCGTACCGGCCCACCAGCGCGCCGAAGTACGGCTCCGGGTGCGCCAGATAACCGGCCACGTCCGGAAAGCCCAGCACCACGTCCACGGCCCGCCCGTCCCGGTCCGGGACCTCGGCCGACTGCACGATCCCGCCGTACGTCAGCACACACACTCGGACCCCGGCCCGCTCCAGGGTCCAGCGGTGAACAGGAGTGCCGTCGGAAAGTGTGCCGAAAAGTTCGTTCATGTGGACCATGAGGAAAACCCTAGGTCACACCCCTGGGTCACAACGCTAGGCCACTGCCTTCTTGGCGGTGACCTCGCGGTACGCGATCTCGGCGAGCCGCGCCTGGCCGTTCCGGCTCGGATGGAACCAGTCCCAGGGGCTCAGCTGCCGTATCCCGAAGTCGTAGTCGAAGACCGCGCCCCCGTCGAACCGGCACAGCCGATCCGTGGCACACACCTCCTTCAGCACCGAGTTGTACGCCTCCACCCGCCCCCGCACCTCGTCCCGCCGCGCGGTCGCCGCCGAGTCGACCGCGTCCGGGTCGGCCAGCATCGACTGGCACAGCCCGAGCTTCCACACCGCCTTGCTCATCCCGTTGGTCCGCCCCTGCGACCAGAGCCGCTTGAGATCCGGCACGCTCGCCACGTACACCTGGCTCTTGGGCGCGGCCGTACGCAGAGTCCGCAACGCCTCCGTGAACGACGCCCGGAAGTCCGCCACCGACGTCATCTCCGCCACAGACGACCGGCACGCGTCGTTGGCCCCCGCCATCACCGTCACCAACGCGGGCTTGCGGGCGGCGGCCTTCGTCATCTGGGCGGGCAGATCGTCCATCAGGGACCCGGTGACGGCGTAGTTCCAACTGCGCGCGGCAGCCCCCGACGCACCCAACAGCCGTACGGCCAGACTGTTCACCTCTTTGTCGCTGCCGGTCGCCCAGGACACCTCGGGACAGTCGGACAGCACCGAGCAGGCGTCGAAGCCACGCGTGATGGAGTCGCCCACGGCCGCCATGGAGGCCGGACTGCTGTCCCACGCGGACGCCGGAGTCGCGGACGGCTTGGCCTTGGCCCGCGTGCCGTCCGGCGCCGGGGACGTGTCACCGCCGCCGCCGCTACACCCGGCGACACCCAGCAGGGCCGCCGACGCGAAGGCGACGACGGCCCGCGAACGGTGACTTGGTTTCGGCATGCCTGGGTCCCCTCGGTCGGCGCGCAGCGCGGTGCGCAATGGTTCTCGCCCATAACAACGCACGGGAGTTCCCGAAACCGAGAACAACTAATGCCCCAAACAGTGCAACGCCGCACACCAGTACAAGCGTCCCCCTGGGTGAATGGCGGGCGTTTCATGGCATCGGGACCGACGGTACGTCACACTCCTCGCGCCGCCGCACGGTAGCCTCGCCATCAACGTGGCTGCCTTGCCACCGCCGCTCGACCAGTTCGAAGATGTCCCGCTCTGTCCGGAGGTCCCAGTGACGACACGTGGAGTTCTGTACGTGCACTCCGCGCCGCGCGCGCTGTGCCCGCACGTCGAGTGGGCTGTCGCCGGAGTGCTCGGCACACGCGTCAGCCTCGACTGGATCCGCCAGCCCGCCGCCCCCGGCACCTGGCGCTCCGAGTTCTCCTGGAAGGGCCAGGTCGGCACGGCCTCCAAGCTCGCCTCCGCCCTGCGCGGCTGGCAGTTGCTCCGCTTCGAGGTCACCGCCGAGCCCTGCGCCACCGCCGAGGGCGAGCGCTACAGCTGCACCCCCGACCTGGGCATCTACCACGCCGTCACCGGCATCCACGGCGACATCCTCATCCCCGAGGACCGCCTCCGCGCCGCCCTCACCCGCTCCCAACGAGGCGAAACGGACCTGGAAGCCGAGTTGTCCAAACTCCTGGGCAAGCCGTGGGACGACGAACTCGAACCTTTCAGGTACGCGGGCGAGGGCGCCCCGGTGAGATGGCTCCACCAGGTCGTGTGAGAGACGTCCAGTGGGGCTTTTAGGGGCGCGGGGAACTGCGCGACCAGCCCCCACCGGCGGTCAGCCGACACACAACCGAAAGTGGCCCGAACTCCACCAGGGAGTCCGGGCCACAGTCAGTCGAGAATCACACCGACCTGAACGCCAGCACCACGTTGTGCCCACCAAACCCGAACGAGTCGTTCAGCGCGGCAATCCGCCCATCCACAGGCAACTTACGAGCCTCACCCCGCACGATGTCCGCATCAACCTCCGGATCAAGGTTCTCGACATTGATCGTCGGAGGAGCAACCCGGTGATACAGCGCGAGCACGGTCGCAACCGTCTCAACCCCACCCGCACCACCCAGCAGATGCCCGGTCATCGACTTGGTAGCAGACACAGCCATGTGATCCGCATCGTCACCGAACACATTCCGCAGCGCCTTCAGTTCAGCCACATCACCCGCCGGCGTAGACGTGGCGTGCGCGTTCACGTGCACGATCTCCGCCGGATCGAGGTCGGTCGCGGCCAGCAGATTCCGCAGAGCCGCGGAGATACCGCGCCCCTCCGGCTCAGGCTGCACGATGTCGTGGCCGTCGGCCGAAATGCCCTGGCCGACCGCCTCCGCGTACACTCGCGCACCGCGCGCGGCCGCGTGCTCGGCGGACTCCAGCACGATCACACCGGAACCCTCGCCCATCACGAAGCCGTCGCGGGCCGTGTCGTACGGACGAGAGGCACCCTCGGGGTTCTCGTTGTTCTTGGACATCGCCATCATGTTGCCGAACGCGGCGATGGGCAGCGGATGGATCGCCGCCTCCGTGCCACCCGCGACGACGATGTCGGCGCGGCCGGTGCGGATCATCTCGATGGCGTAGCCGATGGCCTCGGCGCCCGACGCGCAGGCGGAGACCGGGGTGTGCACACCGGCGCGCGCGCCGACGAGCAGACCCACGTTGGCGGAGGGGCTGTTGGGCATCAGCATCGGCACGGTGTGCGGGGAGACGCGGCGTACGCCCTTCTCCTTCATCACGTCGTACTGGTCGAGCAGGGTCGTCACTCCACCGATGCCCGAGGCGATGACCGCACCGAGCCGGTCGGGGTCGACGGCCGGACTCTCGCCCTCAGCGGCGCCCTCGCCCGCCCGGTCGGTGAAGCCCGCGTCGGCCCACGCCTCCTTGGCGGCGATCAGCGCGAACTGCGCCGACCGGTCCAGACGGCGGGCCTGCGGCCGGGGGATGATCTCGGACGGTTCCACGGCGATCTGCGCGGCGATGCGGACGGCCGACTCGGCCGCCCACTCCTGCTCCAGGGCACGGACACCGGACTTGCCGGCGACCAGACCCTCCCAGGTAGAGGCCGCGTCGCCACCCAGCGGTGTGGTTGCGCCGATACCGGTGACGACCACGGTGCGATTGGTCGGGCTCACGGGAATTCCTTCTCCAACGGATACGGGAGGACAACCCCCGCGTAGGCGGGGAGAACGGCGCCACCGCCGGGTGGCGGGGCTGACGGGCCGGCCGAAGGGCCGGCCCTGCGATCAGTCCTGGTTCTTGAGGATGTACGCGGTCGCGTCGCCGACCGTCTTGAGGTTCTTGACGTCCTCGTCGGGGATCTTGACGTCGAAGCGCTCTTCGGCGGCGACGACGACCTCGACCATGGACAGCGAGTCGACGTCCAGGTCGTCGGTGAAGGACTTGTCCAGCTGGACGTCCTCAACCGGGATGCCGGCGATCTCGTTCACGATGTCGGCGAGACCGGCGACGATCTCTTCCTGAGTGGCGGCCATGGCAGGCGCTCCTTCTTGTGTATCTATCCAGAGAGGGTTGGCTGTTGTCCCCGTTCCGGTTCCGACGATCCGGATCCGGCGCGGGGTGCCTAGGGGAGGGTAACGACCGTCGCGGCGTACACGAGACCCGCCCCGAAGCCGATGACGAGCGCGGTGTCGCCGCTCTTCGCCTCGCCGGTCGCCAGAAGCCGCTCCATCGCGAGCGGGATCGAGGCGGCCGACGTGTTGCCGGTGGTGCGCACGTCGCGTGCGACCGTGACGTGCTCCGGCAGTTTCAGTGTCTTCACCATCGAGTCGATGATCCGCTCGTTGGCCTGGTGGGGAATGAAGACGTCCAGGTCGTCCGGGGTGATCCCGGCCGCGTCCAGCGCCTGCTGGGCGACCTTCGCCATCTCGAACACGGCCCAGCGGAACACCGCCTGGCCCTCCTGCGTGATCGCAGGAAACTTGCCGGAACTGTCGTACTCGTTCCACGGGACGGTCTGCTTGATCGTGTCCGACTTGTCGCCCTCGGAGCCCCACACGGTCGGACCGATGTGCGGTTCCTGGGAGGGACCCACGACGACCGCGCCCGCGCCGTCACCGAACAGGAAGGCGGTCGCCCGGTCCTCCAGGTCGGTCAGGTCGGACAGCCGCTCGACGCCGATGACAAGGACGTACTCCGCGGAACCGTCGACGATCATGCCCTTGGCCAGGGTCAGGCCGTAGCCGAAGCCCGCGCAGCCCGCCGAGATGTCGAACGCGGCGGCCTTGGCCGTGCCGAGCTTGTCGGCGATCTCGGTGGCCACGGCCGGAGTCTGCTTGAAGTGGGAGACGGTGGCGACGACCACGCCGCCGATCTGCTCGGCGGCGATGCCCGCGTCGGCGATCGCCTTGCCGGACGCCTCCAGGGACATCGCGGCGACGGTCTCCTCGTCGGAGGCCCAGTGCCGGGTCTCGATACCGGAGCGGGAGCGGATCCATTCGTCGGACGAGTCGATCGTCTCCAGGATCACCTCGTTCGGCACGACCCGGACCGGCCGGTACCCGCCCACGCCCAGGATGCGCGCGTACGGGGCACCCTTGCTGGGCTTGATCTTCGGCATTGCGCGGGGCTCCTTTCAGGCACCCGCCGCGTCAGCGGCAGAGGTCGGGATCAGCGACTCGGCGATCAGCTCACGAGCGGCGTCGAGATCGGCGGGGGTCTTCAGGGCCAGGGTCTTCACGCCGGGCAGTGCGCGCTTGGCGAGACCGGTGAGGGTGCCGCCCGGGCACACCTCGATGAACACGGTCGCGCCCAGCGCCTTGAACGTCTCCATGCACAGGTCCCAGCGCACCGGGTTGGCGACCTGCCCGACCAGCCGCGCGAGCACTTCCGACCCGTCCGCGACCGTCTGCCCGTCCTTGTTCGAGACGTACGTGACCTTCGGGTCGCCGGGCGTCAGCGAGGCGGCGGCAGCGGCGAGGGCATCGAGCGCCGGAGCCATGTGGTGCGTGTGGAAGGCACCGGCCACCTGCAGCTTGACGACCTTGCGCACGCCTTCGGGCTTGTCCGCGAGGAGGGTCTCGATCTGCTCCTCCGTCCCGGCGGCGACGATCTGTCCGGCGCCGTTGACGTTCGCCGGGGTCAGACCCAGCTTCTCCAGATGAGCCACGCTCACCTCGGGGTCGCCCCCGAGAAGCGCCGCCATCCCGGTCTTCGTGACGGCGGCGGCCTCGGCCATGGCCAGGCCGCGCTTGCGTACGAGGGTCAGGGCGGCCGTGTCGTCGAGCACGTCCGCGAAGGCGGCGGCGGTGATCTCGCCGACGCTGTGTCCGGCGACGGCACCCGGTACGAGGCCACCGCCCATGGCACCCAGTGCCGAGGCGGACAGTATCCCGGCCGCGACCAGCAGCGGCTGGGCCACCGCGGTGTCACGGATCGCGTCGGCGTCGGCCTCGGTCCCGTAGTGGACGAGGTCGAGGCCGATGGCGTCGGACCACTCGGCGACGCGCTCGGCGGCACCGGGCAGTTCGAGCCAAGGAGTCAGGAAGCCGGGCGTCTGGGCGCCTTGGCCGGGAGCGACGAGTACGAGCACTCTCACACTCTCTCTTGTGGACGGGCGCGGCCGCCCGTGGGGACAGGGACGAAGAACGGCAGGGGGTTTTGTAGGGCCCCGACAAAAGCCTAGGGTTGAAGATCCCCATCGGCCAGGCGCCCGAGAATCAGCGCGATCCGCAATGTGAATGCGGATCGTACATCTGAAGGCGACCAGCCGGTGACGTCAGTCACACGTCGAAGCCGGTAGCGCACGGTGTTGGGATGAACGAAGAGCATTCGTGCCGCACCCTCCAGACTGCTCGCCTGTTCGAGATAGACGGCGAGCGTTTCGAGGAGCGCGGACCCGGCCTCCTCCAGCGGTCTGTAGATCTCCTCCACCAATTGGTCACGCGCACCGGGGTCACCGGCGATGGCACGCTCCGGAAGCAGATCGTCGGCCAGCACCGGCCGCGGGGCGTCCTGCCAGGCGGAACAGGCCTTGAGCCCCGCGGCGGCGGCCTGCGCGGACCGGGTCGCGGCCAGCAGATCGGGCACGATCGGCCCCGCGACGACGGGCCCGGCGGCATAAGGCCCGATCAGCGACTTGGCAACGGCGAGCGGATTGTCGTTGCCCCCCGCAATGACGACAAGCCGATCCCCAAGAACCCCCGTCAGCACCTGCACCTTGGCATGCCGGGCGGCCCGCCGAATGGCCTCCACGGTCAACTCACTGTCACCGTCGGGTGCGGTACCGAGCACGACGCACACATGCTCGGGCGAATTCCAGCCAAGCGCGGCGGCCCGCGAAACAGCCCCTTCGTCGGCCTCCCCGCTCAGCACGGCATTGACGACGAGCGACTCCAGCCGGGCGTCCCAGGCACCCCGTGCCTCGGCGGCCTGGGCGTACACCTGTGCGGTGGCGAAGGCGATCTCGCGGGCGTACACGAGCAGGGCCTCGCGCAGCACGCCCTCATCGCCGGGAGCGGCGACCTCGTCGATCGCACTCTCCATGACCTCGATGGTCGTACGGACCATCTCGACGGTCTGCCGCAGGGTGATGGCCCTGGTCAGCTCACGGGGAGCGGTACCGAAGACATCGGTGGAGATGGCCTGCGGAGCATCAGGATGCCGAAACCACTCGGTGAAGGCGGCAATACCGGCCTGGGCGACCAGCCCGATCCAGGAACGGTTCTCCGGGGGCATGGCCCGGTACCACGAGAGCGTCTCGTCCATGCGCGTGATCGCCTGCGCGGCGAGACTCCCGGACGACTTCTCCAGCCGCCTCAAGGTCGCCGGGTGCGGGTGCTCGGGACGTGAGGTGGGCTCGGGGCGATGGGATTCGGGTTCGGGCACGGGACAAGACTGCCTTATCAGGACGGGGGCGTGCGGCGTCGGGTCTACGGTGGGTGGGTGATGGACGTACGGCGCGCGGACGCGCGCTATCCAGGGGGTGACCCGGCAGCCGGTATCGAATCCTGGCACGCCTTCTCCTTCGGCCCCCACTACGACCCGGACAACCTGCGCTTCGGCGCGGTGATCGCCTGCAACGAGGAGCGGCTGGCTCCCGGCGCGGGCTTCGACGAACACCCGCACAGCCACACGGAGATCGTGACGTGGGTGACGGAGGGGGCACTGACGCATCGTGACTCGACGGGTCACGAGACGGTGGTGGTGGCGGGGGACGTCCAACGCCTGAGCGCGGCGGCGGGAGTACGCCACGCGGAGCGCAACGAGGGTGAGACCCCCCTGACCTTCATCCAGACCTGGCTGGCCCCTCTCCAGCCCGGTGGCCCCCCGTCCTACGAGATAGTCCACGGCATCGCGGACTCCACGCCGTACGCGATCCCGGAGGCGGGCGCGATGCTGCACGTACGCCGGTTGTCGGCGGGCGAGCGCACGGCGGTCCCGGACGCGGCGTACGTGTACGTCCACGTGGTCCGGGGCGAGGTCCGCCTGGGCCCGGAGAAACTGGGCCCGGGCGACGCGGCGCGCCTGACGGGGGAGGAGGGGGTGGAGGCGATCGGGGTGACGGCAACGGAACTGCTGCTGTGGGAAATGTCCAGGTGACGACGTTTCTCTCGCCCCCGCCGCCCCTACCCGTTCCCATCCTCGGGGGCTGCCGCCCCATCGGCCTGCCGCGCCGCCGCATTCCGCTGTCCCAGATCGTCGGCGCCGACTTCGTGGCCAGGGTCACCCCGCGCCAGTGGGGC